>NZ_JBEZYF010000048.1:0-68734 GCF_040638415.1 Kribbella sp. NPDC026596
CGTCCTGCCCGCCGCAGGTGAGGGTGGCTGCCCGTTCGAGCCGGGCCGGGTCCGGGGAACTCACTCCTCGGCGGGAGGTGTCGGGGTTCCCACTTTCGGCTATTGGGACATGTCGCTGAGCGGTGCACTCATATGCCGCCGACAGTGCGCTCAACTGCCGAATTGAGTGCGTTTCGTGCCGATCGTTAGCCGTGACGGTTCGGCCCGTTGGTCCCGAGAAGGCCGGATGCAATCACCCTGCAAGATCGTGGCCAAGCGAGGGCCGGCTGGCGACTAGGGTGTGGCAGCCGGGGCCATCGGCTCGGCTACAGGCTCAACATTGTCGAATCCAGGCGCCGGGGTCGCGATAACGCCACCAGTACAGAACCGTGCGATCGTCGGGCCATTCGGCCAGCTGGACGCCGCGGGGTTCAAACGTGTCCTGGCGAGGATTGATGGGACGCCAGTTCGGATCGGTGGACTCATCATCCTTGGCTGCGCGAACGTGTTGGACCGACAATTCATCGACGGCGCCACGCCGCTGGAAGTTGCCCTGGGCTTCGATCAAGGACGGTTTGTTGGCGCCGCCGCCCCAGTCCGGCCACCGAAGTTGGACCGCGTCGTCTTCCCAGAAGCACACCGGACAGATCAGATGCGAGCCTGGAGGCTCGTCCAAGGTCAGACGTCCGCAACAGACACAGGGGTACTTGACAGTCACGCTCGCCAGGATAGGGGCGCCGTGTGGGTCCGCCGTGGCGTGCCGGCGCCGGTGGCGAGATGTCGATCTGGGAACCTTCCGGATCAGCCGCGAGGCGCGCTGTCATGCCGTTGAGCGCGCATGCCCTTGCGCTACGGGCGGAGTAGAGCGCTAGCGTCAGTCGCTGCGGCTCGAACCTCTGCCCAACCCTCGTCAGCGAACCATCGAGCGTCGGTCGAGCTGGCGCCCTGCCTGTCCGACACAGCCACGACGGCGGCGACCACCCTTCGAATAGCGCTGGCTTCTCGTTCGTCGCGGAGGATGGTTCCAATCGATTTCACCGGGTCTTGGACATCCCAAAAGGTGTCATCGACCAGCCAGTGGACCGCGTTCGTCAAGTCAGGCCACCGAGGGTCCCGGCCCTCGTTGTCGAGGGTCGGCGGCTCTGAGGCGAACAGGTCCAATGCGTTGAGAACGTCGCTGCGTCGGTCGGGCCAATCCACATCCACAAAGGCATCGTGCCAGCATCGGGCAGGCGAACGTACGGATCTGCCGCGATCCGTGCGCGTTCTGGGCGCGTCTCATGGCTTGGCGCGCATGTGCCAACAAGGTGCCGGGTCCAAGACAGCACACTCGCCATCAACGCTCGACACCGTGCCGTTGCACCACTCGCCGGAACGGCCGGCAACTCAGCTCACCCGGGTTGCTCACACCACCCGCCTGACCGTGGGTCCCGCATCGCCCCGCCAGCAATCATGGAGGGGACGGCCCGGCACGCGTCAAGACACCCCACGGGCGCGGATGGCAAGTGGTGGTGGGTGTTTGTGTTGCCCACCGTCCGGCCCGGCCGTGTGATTGTGCGGGTCTTCGCGGATGGGTCAAGGGCGCTTCGCGACGCTGCGCGTCTGCCTGGCGGCAGCCCTAGACGCAGCCGCTGTGACCCGTGGTTCAGCGGCTGTTCGGGCCGTCCGGTTCAGGCCGCGGTTGGAAGGCTGGCGGGCCAGGCGATGTCTTCTCGGTAGGGCTCGCGGTGTTCGAGGCAGTGGTGGAGTTGCCCGACGAGCGTGCTGCCCAGTCGCCGAAGCGCTGCCTCGTGGGTGTCGCCGGCGGCGCGGCGGCGACGGTAGTAGGCCATGGCGCCCGGAGAGTGCTGCATCGCGTTGAACGCCCACCAGCGGCAGGCGTCGGCCAGCCGCTGGTTGCGGGCCCGGCGCAGCAGCACGACTCGGGACTTGCCCGACGCTCGGGTGACCGGGGCGGTTCCGGCATAGCGGCGTCGGCTGGCAGGATCGAGGAAGCGGGTCGGATCGTCTCCGAACTCGCCCAGCACCCGGCCGCCGAGGACCACACCGAGTCCGGGCAGACTACGCAGGATCTCGGCGTCCGGGTGGTTGTCAAAACGGGCTGCCAGCGCGGCCTCGAGTTCGGCGATGGCGGCGTCGATGCCCATCAACGTGGTGACGATCGCCCGCACCGCGACACCCATCGCCTCCTCCACCTCGGGCGGCTGATGCAGCTGCTCGGCGGCGAAGATCTGGTGCAGCCGCTCCACCTCGCTGGCCCGTAGACAGATCCGTCCCGCCGCCCCTAGCAGGGCGCGGATCTGGTCGCGATCGAGGGCTTGCGCCTGGCTCGGGGTCGGCGCGACCGCCAGGATCTGCAACGCCGTCCTGGTCGCCAGGTTCGGGAACGCGGTCAGCGCGGCCGGGAAGAACTCGCGCAGCAACGACCGCAGCCGGCCAGTGTCACGTAACCGGGTACGCACCGCGTCCTGGTGCGCGCGGGCCACTACCGCGATCGCCTCCACCTGTGCCGAATCATCCGGCAACTCACGATGCCGCGCCGCATCGGTGCGCAGCAGGTTCGCCAGCACCAGCGCGTCCGCCGCATCCGACTTCGCACCCGAGACCGCGTAGCGATCCCGGTACCGGTCCACCGCCTTGGGGTTGATCGCGAACACCCGATAACCCGCGGCCCGCAACGCCGCCACCAACAGTCCACGGTCGGTCTCGAGTGCGATGCTGACCTCGGCCGGCTGTCCCGCATGGGCACACAACAGCTCGGTGAGCTGGGTGAACCCGGCGATGTCATCGGTGATGCGACGTTTGACCAACACCTCGCCGTCGGCATCCACCATCGCCGCATCGTGGTGATGCTCGGCCCAATCGATCCCGCAGAAGACCACCATCGACATCTCCCTCCCTTCCCTGCTCGCCACACGAATGAGCCGCGGAGGCCACGCGGCGCCCTAATGGACAGCGCTCACGGCGCGACACCCCACCAGCCGTCTGCGGTCTCCAGCGACCGGCGGGGCCACCGTCTTGACGAAGAAATCCAAGTGTTTCTGAGCGCTTGAGTGGTCATCCCGCCGGCGGCTCAAGCAGCAGTCTGCGCCCGCCACCGGCAGGGGCCACCCTCTTAACGAAGAGATCCAAGCCTCCGGGCGCCAAAGTGATCACCACACCGGCGGCGCGAGCCGCGCCTACACAGACCCATTAGAGCGCCCACGGCGTCCCTTCGGGATCTCCGACCCTTGACCCGCGCCGCACCGAACCTAAGGTCGTCAGCTATCGGAGCGATGCGGGAGGACTGCCCGTGCGCTTGACACGTAACCGTCAAGCGCTACTAAACCTTAGTCGCGTTCAGCTTCTCGTTACAACGAAGGCCCGCTACGACGATGACACCTGCGGCTGAGACGAGCACAACGGCAAACCATCCTATGGCTCGGATCACCGAATCGTTGGCTTCGATCGCCTGAGTGGAGAACAGCGACAGGACGACGCCCAGAGTCGTGAAGCTAGCGGCGGCCCGGGGCACCACCTCGGTTCCCTTGGGCTGCCGTGTTGCGCGGTAGCTCGCCAACCGCCGGAACGGCATGGCAGTTCCAATCGCGATGAACGCCGCCGTAGCGCCGAACGCAAGGTAGGCAGGACCGTCAAGAACGACGGCCATCGCCCCAAGCACAAGCGCACCGATCAGACCGACGATTAGAACCAGCATCCTCTGAGGCACAGCGCGGACAGTACGTGCAATCCCGACATGCCGCCAAGATCGAATCGCGAGGTCAGGCCTTGGCCGGCCATCCGATCGCCTGCCGCCATGGGACGATTTGGGAGCGAATCACGCGTAACAACGAGCTTCAAGCGGACCCCACTCGACACAACCAAGAGGGCGAAAAACGCCTTGCAGGAAAGAGTCGTCATGTACCAACGTCAGATGCTAGCCGGTATTCCAGGCTTGTGGTGGTCGTGATGGTCGACGACTCAGGCACTCCGCGAGATGATTCGGCTCCGGGCGATGCAGACCGCGCCAGCGATCTTGTAGTCCCCGGTTTGACGCTTCAGCGTCGCGCTCTGGACTTCGCGATGCAGGCGCAGCTGATGGGGAACTTGGAGATCGATCCTTCGACGAACTGCTTGGTTGTCCGCATGAGGAACACATTGGTCGGGGACATGTTGGTCGACGTCGCCTGGCCGCTCGGCTGGAGTGTCGCGATCCGGGACGGCGGTATCGCCCTGATCGACGCCGCCGGGCAATCGGCTGGCAGGCTGGGCGACGAAGTGTGGGTCGAGGGAGGTTCCATGGACGCCGCCCGGGCCAATGTCGTCTCGTGCACAGGTCACAAGGAAGTATTCGTCGCGTCCGGGCGGTTCAGTGGTCCTTGAGTTCTCGCCGCCCAGCATCAGGACGCTTTCCGTGCCAGGCGAACCGACAGCCAGGAACCGCCGTCCTGGCGCCTGCTCGCCGACCTCCTGACCAACAACGTCCGGATTTGCCGCCGATGGTGAAATCCGGAACTGCCGAGTTCAAGAAGTTTGCTGAGCGGACTCGATCGTCGTCAGCCTGCGGCCGGCAGGGTGCGCGGTTCCGATACCGTCAGACTATGGCTGGCTGGGAGAGTCTGCGTGTGGACCTGCGCCGGTTGCTCGAGGAATCGCCGGATGCGCTTGTCGTATTTCCCGACCCGGACAGCGAGCAGCGTAGGCAGCCCATCCGCATCCAGGCGGCCGCCTGGGCAACCGACATCGCGGCCACGCTGCACGCAAAGCACGGCAGCCTCCTGGACCTCCGCGTCGGAGTGATGACCTTCCCGACCAGGCACCTGTGGTTTAAGACGCGCTGGTACGAGCGCTGGCACCAGCTAAGCGAAGCACCCGCTGAACCCGCCGCGCTCGACGTAGAACCCCTAGCTGCGTTGTCGATCCGGACCGGCCGCGACACCCGCAGGAACGTGCTGATCACGAACCTGACCGGCGAACGGCAGGTCCTGTCCACCAACGGCATGCTCCACTCGGCGTGACCGACAGCTCCGGCAACATCGTCGGTCTCGACGTTGGCCCCAACCCTTGCCGCTGGTGGGGTTCACGATCGACCCTCACCAAAGCAGCCCCGTACCCGCCTGGATCGGGACAGCGTCGGTGGTTCCCGACCTGGGCTACGCAGTCCCGCCAGGACAATGGGGGCTGATCATCCCGCTAGCGACCCACACCGGCGTCACGATATCGCCGCCCCTGGGGATCACCATCACGCCCTAAGCAGCACACAGCGCGCCGAACAGCGGTTCACGGGATGCTCGTAGCCCAACCCGGGTAGACCGCTGCACTGAGCCTCAGGCAACACCAGGAAACGCACTGATTTGCAGCAGATAGTGAGGCACGCTCATGCTGACGCACGTGCCTGGCCACATTGACAGGCAAGCTCAAGCGGGCAAGATGTCCGCATCGGGAAGGCGGGACAGGGGAAGGCACGTATGAGCCTGGGAATGCACTTTGCGATCACAGATGAAGATTGCCGGACCCTTCTGGAGAGCACGGCGACGAGGCGATCTCTGAGTATGTCCACGAAGACATCGAAGAGCGCGACGATAACTACAACGTAGCGACCGACAAAGCGTGGGACGCCATCCACCGAAGCCTCACCGACGGCCGCCTTGCCTTCGACAACGGCTCCAGTCCACTCAACCTCGCCGTCCTCGGTGGCAGGCTGCTGACCAGCGGCGAGGACGAGCTGGTCGTCTTGGTCGACAAAGACCAAGTCCCCACTGTCGCTGCCGCGCTGATGGCCGTCACGCAGCAGTCGCTACGCGCGGGCTACGAGCGCATCAACGCCGCGGACTACGACGCATTCGGAGACGAAGACTTCGACTACACGTGGGACAACTTCACTGATCTCAGTGAATTCTGGCGGCAGGCGGCCGCGAGCAAGCGCCACGTCATCTTCACGGCTTAGCACTCGCGGACGTCTGCACGTCCGCGACCGACGAGGGTTGGTGAACGTCCGGACATAGCCGCTGAGAGTGAAGCGCGCTCATGCCGAGATGAGTGTGTTTTGCTGCACTCACTGTTCGGCTGCGACGATCACCTCCGCGACGCTCCAGACGCTTGGGTTTGAGCGCGCCAAGAACTCGTCGAGCGGTCGCGCCTGAACAACAGATGCCCGAACGAGCTGAGTCAGTCGCCGACTCTCGGGGCCCCCCACATGGACAGGCAGAACGGGTGCCCGGCCGGGTCGGCGTACACGAAGCAGTGGTCCGCGTTGGGCTGATGCTCGAACCGGGTAGCGCCGGCCGCCAGCACACGAGCTCCGGTCGCCTCCAGGTCATCGACGAGGAACTCGAGGTGCATCTGCATCCCCACCTCGCCGTCCGGCCAGGTGGGGGGCCGGTAGTCGTCGATCTGCTGGAATCCGATGTCGCCGCTCGGCCCTTCTGCGAGCGCCCAGTGCTCGTCGCCCTTCGCGACCCCCCCGGTGATCTCGGCATAGAACCGCGCGAGCGCGATCGCGTCAGGCGCGTTGACCGTCGTCAGGCTGAGCCTGATCAGGTCCGACATCAGCCGATCTCCATCTGCTGGTAGGTGGGCGTGAGCTCTTCCCAGCGCGCCTTCCAGCCGGGCGCCCCGGCATCGGAGCCCCAGCCCTCCGGATGGACCGGGCCGTCGACCTCCAGCGACCGACCGAGATCCTCGAGGTGGACCCGCCAACCAGAGGCGTGGAACGGGAGATGCATCATCGGCAGGCCGCGCTCCTCGACCACCAGCCGGGACTTGGAGCCCTCCTCGGTCAGCCACGCCTCGATCTGCCCCTCGTCGTCCGTACCCGGCTCCGTCGTCAGCAGCAGGTGGTGGGGCGCATCGCACACCTCGACGCGCGCCGGACCGGTCCAGCTGCTCGTGAAGACGACCTGGACCGTGCCGCCGACCCGCAGGTCGCCGTCGACCCGGGCGAGCCAGCGGGCCAGCCGCTCAGGCGTCGTACACGCCTGCCAGAGGTCGTCGATGTCCGTGTGGTAAAGGTCCTCGACCCGGACTGCTCCGCGGGTCTCGTCGAGTACTCGCATTGTCGCGATCGTGCTCATCGTCGTGCCTTCTTTCCTCGTGCGATCTCGGTATGGAGGGCGTCAAACCGGTTCTCCCAGAGCCGGCGGTACTCTCCCAGCCACTCGTCGACCTCGACGAGCGCCTCCGGGCGGAGTGAGTAGATCCGGCGCTGCGCGTCCTGGTGTACGTCGACCAGCCCGGCTTCCCGCAGCACGCGCAGATGCCGGGACACGCCCGGGCGAGCGATCGGGAGAGCCTCGGCCAGCTCTCCTGCACTCGCCGGGTGGTCTCGCAGGATCTCGAGAACCGTGCGCCGGCTCTCGTCTGCCAGCGCGTGCAAAACGGCGTCCATGGCGCTAATGTAACCATGTGGGTACGTACCCGCAAGGTTACATTCGGCCTGTGAAGAAGTGTCGTGTTCGGGAGGTTGGAAATGACGGTGGCAGTCGACGCCGAGATCACCGCGTTGATGCAGTACCTCCAGAGGCAGCGAAACCACGTGCTGGGTGCCGTGGAAGGGCTGAGCGATGAGGCGCTGCGGCGCCCCGTGCTGCCCTCTGGGTGGAGCTGCCTGGGGATGGTGCAGCACCTCACACTGTCGGTCGAGCGTTTATACTTCCGTGCTGTTGTGGCTGGGGACCCGGAGGTCATCGACCAGGTGTGTAGCCAACCCAGCGCATGGCAGGTGGATCCCGGGCTGCCGGCCGCCGACGTCCTCGACCACTACAGCCGCGAGGCGTCCCTGGCGGATGCCGTCATCGCCGTCTCATCCCCAGATGCCGACCTGGTCTGGTGGCCCTTTCCCGAGCGTGAGTGGCGCCTGCACAATGTTCGGGATGTCCTGCTCCATGTGATCACTGAGACCGCCTGTCACGCCGGACACCTCGACGCGGTTCGCGAACTCATCGACGGGCAACAGTGGCTGGTGAACACCTGACCAGTAGCCCTGGCTCCATGCTTCGACTCCCGTGCGGCCGAACCCTGGTTGCGCCAATGCGATCCCCCATGTCCGACGTGGCGACCACTGTGACGGCCAACCGGATCTGCCGCCGTCAGTGAAAGCTCGGAACTGCTGATGAGAGAGCCCCTGCTGGGATACCCGGTTGGCGGACAAGGCTGATACTCGGGCAGGTGGCTAGCCCGTCGAGGTAATCGCCCCGAGCTGCAGCATCAGCCCGAGGTCGTCGCGAATCGCCCACCGCTCGGCCAGCCGACCGTCGAGGATCCGGTACATGAAGGCCGCCCCACGCTCGTACGGCCCTCCAGGAACGTCGATCCCACGGAACGGGCCACTGGGCCAGTTACCCGCCCGCACTCCAAACTCGACGACGTAATCGCCTTCGGCTACCACCACACGCTCGATCCAGCGGCCGGCGTGCGCCTGGCGGCCCGGCGAGCTCAGGAATTCGCGTGTGCGCTGACTCCGTTGGGTCGCCCCGGCGCCATCGCGTGGTTGACGAAGTCGGGCGCACAGAGCGTGTCCAGTTCGCTGAGGTCCCCGCCATGGTCGACCAATTCCATGAACCGCTCGACAACGATCTTGTTCCGCTTCGGATCGCTCACCCGCCCACCGTATCGGCGACCGTGCGTGCGACGGCAGGGCGTCCCTCATGCCGCTGACAGCGCGAACCGACATGCCGATGACCGGTCGCTCGACGCAGTGCCGAGCTTGCCCGAGACGCCGTGGCGGCACCAGGCCTCCTCACCATCGTTCGGCCCGCTACACGGTGCGGGCGTAGCCCGGCTGGTTGGTGTGGTCCTCGGCGTCGTCACCTGTGCTGTATAGGCGAACAGCCAACCCGTCCGGGTCGTAGACGTCGACTACCCAGCCGCGTGTGGCCCTCCTGATCCCCGAATGTCGTACGCCGAGCGCGTCGAAATGCGCAGTCCACGACTCGGCTGCCGCGCGGTCGGCAATCGCGAAGCTCACCGGATCGAATCCGGCATTGCCTGCGGCAGCATGCGTGTTCTGCCGCAGCGCGACCGGGACACCCGCACCGGGCAGCCGCCCCCCTACGCCTCGCACGACGCCGATCGTCAAAGAGTTGAAGTCTCGCAGCGTCCGTCACCTGATCAGGTTGCCACATGAATCCACCTGCCTGGCATAAAGCCTTGTAGAGCGAACTCCGGATCGCCAAAGTCGGAGAGCGCTGGCCTCGGATGCAGCCGCAGTTCAGAGTAAGTCGGGGTCGTCGAACGCTTGTTCAAGGGCTTCGGCGGCGGCGGGGTTGGCGGCGCGGCGGCCGAGGTAGACGTCTTGGGTGATGGAGACCTTGGCCTGGCCGAGTTGGTCTGCGATCTGGCGGGCGGTGTGGCCCGCCTCATCGAGGGCGGTCGCGGTGGTTTTGCGGAGGGCGTGGGAGCGGATCCAGGCGAGCTTGTCGGACTCGGCTGGTTGGGCAGCTGCCTCGATCTCGGCCTGGAGGGTGGGAGAGTCCTCCAGGTTGATGTTGTAGGTCTTGACGAGGTCGGCGACGAGCTGCTGGTCGACCTTGATTCGGCCGGTTTCGATGAGTTCGATCTTGGTCTGGGGCCAGCCGAGGGCTTCGGCGACCTGTTTGCGGGTCAGGCAGACCTTGCGTCGGAGAGTCTGCAGCGATTGGCCGAGGTTGCGGCGTGCGGTGCTGCCGACGGGGGACAGGGCGGTGCGGAGCGAGCGGCGGGTGTTGGAGGGATCGCGGAAGCCGCCGAGCGCGTCGGCGAAGATCGGGTCGTCGAGGCGGATGCCGGCGGCGTGCCTGGTGCGGAGCATGGCGACGGCCCAGCGGGGCAGGCTGAGGACGCGCTCGCCGGCTCTTGACTTGGTGGTCTTGCGGAGGAGTTCGCCCGGGATGCGGGCGATGGTGTAGGTGATCTCGACGGTCCCGGCTTCGAGGTTGACCTCGGACCAAACGGTGGCGAGGGCTTCGCCGATGCGGACGCCGGTGCCGAGCATGAAGGTGACGAGGTCTGGCAGATCGGCTTGGACGGCGCGGTCGTCGGCGGCGAGGCTCTTGCGGAGGAGGGTGACTTCCTCGGTGGTCAGGGAGCGGGGTGGGTTCTTGGGTTTTGCCTCGATGGCGTCGACCTCGCGGACCGGGTTGACGGAGGTGGCGCCGTAGCGGACGGCGAGTTTCATGGCGCCGGAGATGATGGCGCGGCAGGTCTTGGCGGTCGGGGCGCCTGCGTTGGTCTTGATCTTGGAGAGGACAGTGTCGATACGCGGGGTGCTGGCCTCGCCGATGCGGAGTTCTCCGACGGCGGGGCGGATGTAGTTCTTGAGGGCGCGCCGGTAGGTGACCAGGGAGGTCGGGGAGCGTTTCCCGTCGGCGACCAGCCCCTCGAACCTCTTCTCCCAGAGGTCGAGGAGGTGGTTGATCTTGTGCATCGCGGTGAGCTCGCCGGACTGGTTGGTCTTGGCCCGGTCCTGGAGCTTCTTGAGGAGGGCGCGCTCGGCTGCCGTCTTGGTCGTCCCGTACGCGGACACCGGACGCAGTCGGCCGTCGTGATCGCGGAATCTGGCCTGCGACTTGTGCTTGACGGCCTGGCCCTTGTCGTCGGTCTGCACGACCCAGGTCGAGATCGCGCCCCAGGTGCCAATGGGCAGTGGTGCTCTCGGCATCTCACGCCTCCAACCGGGGTAGTGGTTGGCTGCTCAACGCTGGGCGAGGCGCCGAATCCGAGAAGTCGGCAACGATGCGAACCGATGGGATGTGACGCATAGTCACGATCAGGTGAAGGTCAACCAGGTCGTCCGGGGTCTCGGAAGGAGGAGGTGCGGTGAGCGCGGACGGATCAGTTCGGCGCGGAGATTCGGGAAAGTGGTGCGTAAGTGGTGCGCACCAGACATGACGAAAGCCCAGGACACTCTCGTGACCTGGGCTTTTGTGCGCCGCCAGGGACTCGAACCCCGAACCCGCTGATTACCACCGGAGAATGATCACGACTTGTCGATGGTGTGCGAAAGCTCTTACTGGTAAGGGATTCGCCGGTGGTCCGGTTCGCATCGATTCTCATCGATCATCATCCTCTCGCGCTGATTGAGGTGCGTAAAGAGGTGAGTGGCGCGATGCCGGGACTACTAGCCCGGATCTTTCATCGGCCTGATGAGTTCGGCTGCGCGGGTGTTGGAGTCCCGCCTTGGTCTGATTCTTGCAGTTGGGTGTGACGGTTTGCCGGGTGTCGTCTCGGTGGACGCCGGTTCCGGCCGGTTGGGGTCCCTTGGTCGTTGGTGGGCAGGGGGTGGCGGGTGCTCAACCGGGGCCGGCGAGCTGGCGTAGGTGGGTGATCGCGGTCAGTAGGAGGTCGGTCCAGGCGCCGGCGCGTGGTAGGTGCACGATGATGCGGCGGCAGGTGCGGGCGATCCTCGCGGCGGTCGAGAACAGTCGCAGCCGTAGGCGTTTGGGTTCCCACCGGCGGGCTTCGTGGTGGTTGCCGGAGGCGTCGGTGAAGGCGAGCATCTGCATCCAGGCGGTCAGCTCGCAGGCCAGCGAGACGATGGCGCACCAGATCTGGTTTTGGGTGAACTCGTGCAGCGGCAGGTTGGTGAGTCCGGTGTCCTTCGCGCAGCGGATCCGGTCTTCGGCGCGGGCGCGGCGGCGGTGCCGCAGTTCGAGGTCTGCCAGCTGTCCGCGGGTGGTGTTGGTGGCGAACGCGGTGATGCGGTGTCCGTCGACGTCGGTGATGCGCAGTTGCGCGCCGGGGTGCGGGCGTTCCTTGCGCATGATCACCCGCATCCCCTTCGGCCACTTCGCCAGGTTGAGCAGCCCGGTGACCTCGGCGACCCAGGCCCCGTCGCGGACCTCGCCGGCGGCGTCGTAGGCCGGGGTCCACACGTGGTCGGGGATCAGCGTGAGCTTGTCGGCGAAGTCGTCGGGCAGGGTGAACCCGACCGAGTACGACATGCGCTGTGAGGCCACCCAGTCGAGGAAGTCGTGGGTGCAGCCGGCCGAGTCGGCGCGGATCAGTACCCGGCGCCCGGGCCGGGTTCCCGGCCGGTACGACGGCAACTGCTTGAGCGCGTCGCGGACCACGGCGATGTGATCGGCAGCAGTGTTCGACCCGGCGTTCCCAGGCCGCAGCATCACCGTCAGCGGTTCACCGGTCCCGTCAGCGCCGTGGTCGACGAACGCCCACAAGGGATGGAATCCGTAGCCCCGCTTGAACGTCGGCGCAGCACCTTGCTTGTCAGAGTGGGCGGTCAGCAACGTCGCGTCGGTATCAATCACGATCGGGCTGTCCGCGTCGATCCCGGCGTCCGGGGCATGCTCGCCGGCCAGCGCCCACACCCTCGCCCGCGCCGCGGCGCGGGCGGTGCCGATCGCCTTCAACACCCGCTCAGCATCAGCGGCCAACACGTCGATCGTGCGCGACACCGTCGGATCCGAGGCCACCGGGCCGAACACTGCCGGCTCGCCGCGCAGCACCGCGACGTCGGCAAGGCAGTCCCCACCCAACGCGAGAGCAACCGCCAGATCGCACACGATCTTGGCCGGGTCGTGCCTGGCCAACGGCTTGCGCCACGGCGCCAACGCCCGCGACAACTCAGCGCCCAGCCCGCTGGTCCGGACCGCGTCCGTGAGCAGCAGACCACCAGCCCGCGACACCACACCCGAACCCGCCGCATCAACCCGAACACACGGGTAGAACCCGGTAGTCTTCACCTGGAAGGTGCTCCTCGATCCCGCACGACATGGTCCTAGTGTCGCGTTAGCGAAGTAGCTTTACTCTGGTTCGGTTCTTCGGAATCATTCGTTCGTGGCGTTGACTGTGGTGGTGGACGTGTCGCCGGGCGATCGTGAGGTGTTGGAGTCGTGGCTGCGTTCGCCGTCGCTGCGGGCGGGGCTGGCGCAGCGTGCGCGGATCGTGTTGCTGGCGGCAGACGGCGTGGCGGTGAAGGACATCGTGGAGCGGGTCGGGGCCTCCAAGCCGACGGTGATCGGCTGGAAGAAGCGGTATCTGGCGGAAGGTCTCGGCGGGGCTCGACGATCGACCGAAACCGGGGCGGCACAAGCAGATCGATGACGTCGAGGTCGTGCTCGCGACGCTGGAGCCGCCACCGGAACGGCTCGGGGTGACGCACTGGTCGTCGCGGCTGCTGGCCGTCGAACTGGGGTTGTCGCACGTGACCGTGGCGAAGGTGTGGAAACAGTGGGGCCTGCAGCCATGGCGGGTCGAGACGTTCAAGTTCTCCACTGATCCCGAACTCCAGGCCAAGGTCCGCGACGTCGTGGGTCTGTATCTGAACCCGCCGGAGAACGCGATCGTGTTGTCAGTGGACGAAAAGTCCCAGATCCAGGCGCTGGACCGGACCGCGCCGATCCTGCCGCTGCGACCCGGGATCCCCGAGAAACAAACCCATGACTACGTCCGGCACGGCACCACCACGCTGTTCGCCGCGCTCGAGGTCGCCACCGGCAAGGTCGTCGATGCCTGCTACCCGCGGCACCGCAACACCGAGTTCCTCAAGTTCTTGAAGCAGGTCGCCAAGGCCTACCCCCGCCGCCGGCTGCACATCGTGTGCGACAACTACCGCACCCACAAACACGCCAACGTGCAGGCCTGGCTGGCCAAGAACCCGCGGATCACCCTGCACTTCACCCCGACGTCCGGCTCCTGGCTGAACATGGTCGAGATCTTCTTCGGGATCATCACCCGCCAAGCCATCCGCCGCGGCAGCTTCAACAGCGTCAAAGAACTCACCACAGCGATCCGCCGATTCATCGACGGCTGGAACGACCGCTGCCAACCCTTCACCTGGACCAAGACCGCCGACGACATCCTCGACCACACCACCCCAGGTCAAAGAACATCCTTTACGCGACACTAGACAAACCACATCGTCGCTGGTCAGGAGCACCTTTCAGTTCAACGACACATCCTCACAGCCAACTGGCATGAAAGCGCCGGGCTAGGCCGGCCCTCCAGGCCGAAAGCTTGTCTTGAGTTCGTGTCGCATTCTGGTTTGCGCTGCTGGCTACACAGAGTGGCGTGATGGGTCCGAGGACCGGGGCGCGGGCCCGGCTGATTGGGGACGGCAGATCTGCAGCCGGTGCCGTGGCATATTTGCAGCCAACTGTCCGGCAGATTTGCAAGTCGCCTAGCGGCAAATTTGCAGTCTGGGGCATACTCGTGGGGTGAGTGATGGATCGGGATCCCGGGCTGAGGCGGCGTCACCGTTGGGGCGAGTGTTGCCGCGGCATGCGCGTGGGCTGGTCGATGAGGCGATGGCTGATACCCGGGTTGTGCTGGTGAATGGTGCAAGGCAGAGCGGCAAGAGCACGCTGGTGCGTCTGGTCGGGGCCGCGGTGGACGCGGAGTGGTACACATTCGACGACGCCGACGTTCGTGAGGCGGCTCGTGAGGATCCTAGGGAGTTCGTCGCTGGGGCGAAGCCGATGATCATCGATGAGATCCAGCGGCTCCCGGAGTTGCTGCTTTCGATCAAGGCGCGGGTTGACGGGCGGCCGGTGCCTGGTCAGTTTCTGCTGACGGGGTCGGCGCGGGTCTTGGGTCTGCGGACGTTGCCGGATGCGCTTCCGGGGCGGATGGAGACGATCGAGTTGTGGCCGTTCGCGCAAGGTGAGATCGACGGACGACCCGATCGTTTCATCGACGCGATCTTCACTCATGGGCCTGATCTTCGGCACTCGTCGAGTCTCGAGCGTGCCGACTACGCCGACCGTGTGGTGCGTGGCGGGTTTCCTGAGGCGGTTGCGCGTGATCAGCCGCGCCGACGGCAACGGTTCTTCGACTCGTATGTCAGCAATCTCATCACGCGTGATGTCAGCCAGGTCGGTGAGATCGAGAAGGTCGGCGAGATGGAGAAGCTGGTCCGGTTGATCGCTGCACGCTCTGGCGGGCAGTTGGTGATCAATGAGCTGGCGGGCAAGGCGGGTCTGGCGAATCATACGGTCGCGCGGTACGTGAGCCTGCTGCAGGAGATCTTCTTGATCAAGCAGATCCCGGCCTGGTCGCGCAACCTCAGCACCCGAGTCACCGGAACGCCGAAGGTCGCCATGACCGACTCGGGGATCGCAGCGAACCTGCTGGGAGCCGACGCGCAGTTCAAGCGACCGGGGAGCTCGTTCGGGCCGCTGCTCGAAGGCTTTGTGCTGATGGAACTCGCCAGGCAGCAGAGCTGGAACGACACGCGCGTTGACCTGTACCACTACCGCACCCGCGACCAGGTCGAGGTCGACGCCGTACTTGAGAACCGCCGCGGCGAGGTGGTGGGAATCGAGGTCAAAGCATCATCGACCCCGCGCTCGGACGACTTTCGCGGCCTCAGGCATCTCCAAGAGCGACTCGGCGACGACTTCATCGCCGGGGTGGTCCTGCACACAGGCCAACACACGCTCTCGTTCGGCCCCAAGCTGCGCGCCATGCCGATCAGCGCGCTCTGGGAACTCGAGCCTTGATCAGGGCCGAGCACAGCCGGCAGGTTCGAACTCGCGCGCCTCGGGATGGGCGCTCTCGCACTCGGGGAAGCCTTCTCGTCTTGGTGGCCGGCCACCAGGCGGCGTGGCCGATGAGCGCTTGCCTTCCGGGGCGAGGACGCCGATCGCGCCGTAGGCGGCACCGGCGAGCTCGCAGGCTGCGGTGACCAGGCCGTGGAGGATGCTGTTCAGGTCGAGTCCGCACCGATCCCGACGACCGCGTTCAGGAGCGACCGGAGGCGGTCGTACTGTCGGTGACTCTCGGTACGCTGGCGTTGGCCGGTTCGGGAGGAGGTCCTGTGGACGGAGAGTTCACGCCGTTCAGTTATCTGACGGCGCCCAACGAGCGTCTGTACCGGGCCGTCATGGACGCGTTCGTGCAGGCCAAGCGGCGGTTCGTCGTCCATCTGCGGCCGGAGGACGTGCGTACGTCGATGCGGGACGCGGCGGAGCTGCCGGTGATCACCGATGCGCTCGGGCGGCTGGTGGAGTGGGGCAATCTGCGCGCGGACCCGGACACCAGCCGCGTGACATCGGTCGAGGACTTCCACCGATCGCGTTTCCTGTACCAGCTGACCGTGCGCGGCGAGGCGGTCGAGCAGGCAGTCGCGGCGTACGACGAGGCGCTCGGTCGGCGTGGTGCGCTGCAGGCGGTCGCTCTGACGGACATCGCGACGCAGCTCCGCGCGCTGGCCGGGCTGTTGCAGGCCGCCGAACCCGATGCGGCGAAGGTGCATCTGCTGCTCAGAGGATTGGTCGACCGGTTCACCGATCTGGCCGGCAACGCCCAGGCCTTCATGAGTTCGCTGCAGCGCACGATTGATCTGCACGATGCGGATGCCGACGTGTTCCGTGCGTACAAGGACCGGCTGATCGACTATCTGGAACGGTTCATCAAGGATCTCGTGAGTACCGGCGCCGAGATCGCCGCACTCGTCGGCGAGCTGGAACGCCGCGACGTCGGTACCTTGCTGGACGTCGCGGCCTGGCGGGAGGCCGAGGATGCCGCGCCCGGCGCGTCCGAGGAGAGCGACCCGCGCCGCGAGGAGTTCGAGCGCGGGCGGCGGTTGTGGCAGGAGCGGTGGCTCGGGTTCCGGGCGTGGTTCGTCAGCGAGCCGCATCATCCGAGCCAGGCGAAGCTGCTGCGTGCGCAGGCTCGGGCCGCGATTCCCCAGTTGCTCCAGGTCGTCGCGGTACTGAACGAGCGCCGCTCGGGCCGGTCCGATCGGTCGGCGGACTTCCGCGCCCTGGCGCAGTGGTTCGCCGAGGCGCCGAGCGAGGACGACCTGCATCGGCTGTGGCAGGCGTCGTTCGGCCTGAGCGGAGCGCGTCACCTCTCGACGAGTGACGGTACGGCGGACGCGGTACCGGCGCAGACGCCGTGGGCCGATGCGCCGCCGCTGGTGATCAGCCCGCGGCTCCGCCGGACCGGGAGTTACGAGCGGCGTGGTAAGCCGAGCCGGGTGGTCGATCGGTCCGAGCAGCGTGCCTACCTCGCCGATTTGGCGCGCCGCGAGTCCGCCGGGGCCCAGGCCGCGCGGGAAGTGCTGGCGACGTCGCATCCGACGCGCCTGTCGGATCTCGGCGAGCTCGATCCGGTGGCGTTCCGAGCCTTCCTCGGATTGCTCGGTGACGCGCTGGCGGCCCGGGTGCCCGGTCGGCGGGTGGTCGAGACGACGACGTCCGACGGCACGATGGCGATCCGCCTTACCGCGCTCGAAGACGGCCGGTCTGCGGAGGTCCGGACGCCGGACGGCACCTTCCGTGGCCCGGACCATCTCGTCGAGATCGTGGATCTGCTGGCGGCCGACGTCGTGGAGCGGAGCGCATGAGCGGATTGACGGAGGCGCTGGCCGCGTCACGCGCGGACGAGTCCCGCCGGGCGGCCCGGGCTTTGCTGCGCCGCCCGCTGCTGCGGCAGACCGACGACGACTTCGTTCTGGTACGGCGGCACGCGCCCGCGCTCCGTGAGTGGTTCGAGCGCAACACTGGCTGGCACCTGCTCGTCGACAGCGAGATGGCGCGGCTGGCGAAGACTGTCGCCGGCGCGGGCGACGCGACTCGTCCGGCCCGGGACGTGAAGTCGAAGCAGGCCTTCGGGCGTCGACGGTACGTGCTGGTCTGCCTGGCCCTGGCAGCTCTGAGTCGCGCCGAGGCACAGATCACCCTAGGCAGGCTGGCCGAGCAGGTGGTGCTCGGGGCAGCGGATCCGCGGCTGTCGGCCGCCGGTGTCGGCTTCGAGCTCGAGGGACGAGACGAGCGGGCCGATATGGTGGCCGTGGTCCGGCTTTTGATGGACATCGGCGTCCTCGGGCGCGTGGCCGGTGACGAGGACTCCTTCGTCAAGGACACCGGCGACGTGCTGTACGACGTACGGCGTCGAGTGCTCGGCGCGCTGCTCACCGCACCGCGCGGACCGTCCACCATCGAGGCGACGGACTTCGGCGAGCGGCTGGCGGCCCTGACCCGGGAGCTACCGCCGACCACGGACGACCTGCGGAACCAGCGGATCCGCCATCACCTGACCCGTCGCCTGCTCGAGGACCCGGTGCTGTACTACGCGGAGCTCGACGAGGTGGAGCGCACCTACCTCACCGGTCAGCGCGCGGCGATCACCGCCCGGATCACCGAGCTGACCGGTCTGGTGGCCGAGGTACGGGCCGAAGGCATCGCGATGGTCGATCCGTACGACGATCTGACCGACGTACGGATGCCGGAGAGCGGAACCGAGGGGCATGCGACGCTGCTCGTGGCGGAACACCTCGCCGGAGCTGCAGACCGAGAGGTGCCCGTGGAGGAGATCCACGAGCTGCTGCGCCGGAAGGCTGTCGAGCACAAGAACTACTGGAGGCGCGATGTCGCCGATCCAGGGGCCGAACGCGCGCTCGCGGCGACGGCGCTGACCCGGCTGCTCGCGCTGCGGCTGATCTCGCGCACCGGCAACGTCGTCGTCGCGCGGCCCGCCCTCTCGCGGTACCGGGTGGCGGAACCGACGATTCAGGAAACGGCATGATCCGCGAGCTCCCGCTGCCCAGGATCGAGCGCTGGCAGCCGCTGCGGGCCGGTCTCGTCGATCTCTTCTACTACGACCAGGAGGAGTTCTGGTTCCGCGGCGGTCGGCTGCTGTTGCGGGGCAACAACGGCACCGGGAAGTCGAAGGTGCTCGCGCTGACCCTTCCGTTCTTGCTCGACGGCGATCTGTCCGCGCACCGGGTCGAGCCGGATGCCGATCCGAGGAAACGCATGGAGTGGAACCTGCTGCTCGGCGGGGACCACCCGCATCCCGAGCGCCTTGGCTACGCCTGGCTGGAATTCGGTCGTCTCGACGATGACGGCACGGCGCACTTCCGGACGATCGGCTGTGGTCTGAAGGCGGTGGCCGGTCGGGGAATCGCGCGGCACTGGTTCTTCGTCACCAGCCGGCGGGTCGGCGCGGATCTGTCCTTGGTCGATGCGACCGGGACCGCGCTGACCCGGGATCGCCTCGACGACGTGCTCGGCGACTGCGGGACGGTGTACGACCGGGCGCGCGATTACCGGCGGGCAGTCGACGACAGTCTGTTCGGCCTGGGCGAGCAGCGGTACGGCGTACTCGTCGACTTGCTGATTCAGCTCCGGCAACCACAACTGTCGAAACGGCCCAGCGAGAAGGCACTGTCGGCAGCGCTGACCGAGTCGTTGCCGCCGCTGGACCAGGCAGTGATCGCGGACGTCGCTGAGGCGTTCCGCAGTCTCGAGGAGGACCGCTCCGCGCTCGATGCGATGACCGAGGCACGAGATGCGGCGACGTCGTTCCTGGATCACTATCGTCGCTACGCGCGGATCGCGTCACGGCGCCGTGCCAGGCTCCCGAGGGAGGCGCACAGCACCTTCGAACGAGTCAGCAAGGAGCTCAGCGACGCGCAGTACGCGGTGTCCGCCACGGAGACCCGGTTGACCGACGCGAAAGGCAGGTTGGCAGCCGCCGAAGCGGAGCGGGTTCGCCTGCAGGCCAGGGATGCTGCCCTGCGGACGAGTCCGGAGATGCGCAGTGCCGGCGAGCTGGAGCGGGCGGCCGAGGACGCGCGCCGGTCGCGGGTCGAGTCGGAGCGGCTGACCAGCGAGCGCGGCGACGCCGAGGCTAAGGTCGAGGAACAGCAACGGCGGCTCGCAGCAGCCGAGACACGGCGGACTGCCCAGGACGATGCCCTGGGAGCAATTCGGGCGCAGGCGGTCGACGCCGCGGCCGCAGCGCGGGTCGCGGCCGATCACGCCGAGCGCATCGATCGGGCGTTGGACGCGCCGGAGCACCCGCGGTCGCCGGCTCTGCCTGGTGGCGATCCTGCCCAGCTCCGTGTGCTGGGCGAGCAGATCGTGCGTCGCCAACAGCGAACACTCGACCACGTGAACGGCCTGCTCCGCGCGGCTGACGCTGCCGATCACGGCGTGGCCGCCGTACGGCGGGAGTTGGCCGAGCTCGATTCCGAAGCCGCAGGTCTCGCGGAACGGCGTCACGCTGCGGTGGACGCTGTGACCGAGGCCGGGACCGGGCTGGTGTCGGAGATTCGCGGACATCTGGAACGCGCGACCGAGCTTCGCGTGGCGGATCCGGCGGCTCTGCTGGCTGAACTCGACCTGTGGGTGGAGACACTCGACGGCCCGAACCCGGCGGCCACCGCGGTCGTCACCGCAAGCCAGTCGCTCGCGGCCGAGCTCGCGACCGAAGCCGCCGACGTCTCCGCGCGCCAACGATCCGAACGGAGCCGGCACCAGGAGCTGACCGGTGAAATCGCCCGGTTGGAGCGGGGAGAGGACACGGTCCCACCAGCGCCGTACACAAGGGACCCCTCGGCGCGGGAAGGTCGGCCCGGCGGACCGCTGTGGCGCCTTGTCGACTTCGCGGAGGGGCTCGACCACGCGGACCGCGCGGGGATCGAGGCCGCGCTCGAGGCCGCCGGAATTCTCGACGCCTGGGTGACACCCGAGGGTGACTTGCGGGCGGCGGACACCGGCGACGTTCTGCTACGCGCCGGCGATGCTACGCCGGGGCACCTCGGCGCTGTTCTGCGGGCCGTGACGGATCCCGACGATCCGCAGCTGAACGCCGTGTCCGCCGAACTGGTCGACGTCCTGCTGTCCTCCATCGGATACGGCGAGCAGGACATGCACACCTGGGTTGCCGCGGATGGGCGGTTCCGTCTCGGCGTGCTGGCCGGGCGATGGCACAAGCCTGCCGCGAGCCTGATCGGTCGTACGGCGCGCGATGCGGCGCGCCGCATCCGGCTCGCTGAGCTGCGCGAGCAGGCCGCGGCTGTCGAGACCCAGCTCGCCGACCTCGAGCTGACTCGGCAACGCCTTGACGAACGGAAGGCTGCGCTCGCGCACGAGGTCGCGACTGTGCCGTCCGACGCTACGCTGCGCAAGGCCCATAGCGTCGTACTCGGGCTCGTCGCCGAGCAGGAAGGGCTGACCGCCCGCCGGGAAGTTGCTGAAGGCAAGGAAACCGCCGCCGTCGAAGCAGCCGAGCTGGCGCGGTCCACGCTGGAAACGGCAGCACGGGACGTGGGACTCCCGACCGATCCGGACGCGCTGTCGAGCGTTGGGAACGCGTTGGGCACTTACCGCATCGCCCTGGTCGAGCTCTGGCCGGCACTGTCCGCAGTCGCCGATGCGGCGCGGCAGGTGGCCGAGGCTGCGAGTGATCTCGCAACCGTCAAGCGCGTGTACGCCGAGCTCGTGATGCGCGCCCGTGATGCCGAGCAGGCTGCGACGGCGGATGCGGAGCGGCATCGGACCTTGCAGGACACCGTCGGCGCCGCGGTGGCCGAGCTGCAGGCTCAGCTCGCCGAGACCGCCGGGCTGTTGCGGGACAATCAGTCCGAGCAGGAGACTGCGCGAGCTGCGATGGACGAGGCGATCGAGGCACGCGGCCAGGCCAACGGCCGGCTCCAGACGCTGACCGGGCAACTCGACGAGGCCGCGGATCGGCGGGCCGGGGCAGCCGAGTTGTTCCGGCGGTTCGCCGGGACCGGGTTGCTGGCCGTCGCATTGCCCACACTCGAGATCCCATCTGCCGGTACGTCGTGGGCGCCGGTCCCCGCCATGCGGCTGGCCCGTCGGGTGAACGACGAGCTGAGTACCGTGGATGACGCGGACGCGGTCTGGGATCGCGCCCAGCATCGGCTCAACACCGAGCTGAAGACGCTGCAGGACACGCTGTCGCGACATGGGAACCGCGCGTCGGCGGATCTGCAGGAGGACGGGATCGTCATCGAGATCGAGTTCCTGGGACGCCCGGCGACAGTCACGCAGCTGGTCGAAGCGCTGGCGACGGACGTGGCCGACCGTGAACGGTTGCTGAGCGAACGTGAGCGAGAGGTTCTCGAGAACCACCTCGTCACCGAGGTGGCCAGCACGCTGCAGGAGCTGATCGCCGCCGCCGAGGCGCAGGTCGCGGCGATGAACGCGGAACTGGAACACCGCCCGACCAGCACCGGGATGCGACTCCGCTTGCTGTGGCAGCCTCGTCCCGATGGTCCGGCCGGCCTGGCCGCGGCCCGGGAACGGCTGCTGCGCCAGACCTCCGACGCCTGGGCGCCCGAGGACCGTGCCGCCGTCGGTGACTTCCTGCAGGCACGCATCGCGGAGGTCCGCGCCCAGGACACGACCGGGACCTGGCTGGAGCATCTGACGGCGGCGATGGACTATCGCACCTGGAACCAGTTCGTGATCCAGCGCTATCAGAACGGGCAGTGGAAGTCGGCCACCGGCCCGGCGTCCGGTGGTGAACGGGTTCTCGCGGCGAGCGTTCCACTGTTCGCGGCGGCGTCCTCGCACTACAGCTCGGCGGGCAACCCGTATGCTCCGCGGCTCATCACCCTCGACGAGGCGTTCGCGGGTGTGGACGACAACGCGCGAGCGAAGTACCTGGGTCTGCTCGCGGCGTTCGACATGGATGTGGTGATGACCAGCGAGCGCGAGTGGGGTTGCTACCCGGAGGTGCCGGGTCTCGCGATCTCACAGCTGGCGCGTGCGGACGGCGTACCGGCCGTCCTGGTGACCAACTGGGAATGGGACGGGCGGCGGCGGACCCGAGTTGATCGCGATGTCCACGAGACTCCGCAGGACGGGTTGTGGGCGTGATCGACGAAGCCAGGCTGCGGCGGCTGCTCGGCTCCGACGACCTTGCCTGGCTGGTACTCCGGGTGCGTCAGCGGATGGAGCGCGGTCAGCCGCTGGACACCAGCGTGACGCTACCTGACGCAACTGGTTCTCAGCGCTCGGCTGTACAGCGACTGCTCGGGCGGCGCCCGGTACCGGGCCGCGCGCTCACTGTGTCGCTGCCCGCGCTCGACCGGTTGCTGCGCGACTCCGGTGCCAGCCCGGCCGGTCTCGAGGCCGCCGTCATCGCCTTGACCGGCGAGGTGATCGACCGTGAGCTGGTGGCGGCCGAGCAGGTCCAAGCATGGCGGCTCGCGTTCGCCGCCCTGCGCGAGACGGTCGAGGGACGCCCCGAGCTCGCCGACTGGCTCATCGAACTCGAGCGAGGTGGCCTCGTCCGGCGATTGATGGGGACGCCAACGGCAGCCCGGCCGGCACTGGGTGAGCTGGCAGCGGTCGTCCGGGAGTTGCCTACCGGGGGCGAGCTGCTCGGCAGGTTCGCCGCGCGGGTGATCGGACGTGCGCACGCGCTCGACGACCGGCAGCCGCTGGCGACCTTGGCGCTCAACGCCGCCCGAGCCCTGTCCGGCATCGCCCCAGGGAGCGGCGCCGAGTGGAGACGAGAAGCCTGGGCGTCAGTCGGCATTCTCCGCGACGAGCTCTCGGCCACCGTGCTCACACTGGGGCTTCCAGGCAATTCCGCGTCCGCGACGGGACGCGCACTCGGCGCGCTGCGCGAGGACGGTCAGCCCGCCGTACTGACGTTGCGTCAGGTGGTGCGCGACGAGATCCGGGCGCAGGCGCCGTACGTCTTCGTCTGCGAGAACCCGATCGTCGTCTCGAGTGCCGCGGACCGGCTCGGTGCGGAGAGCGCGCCGCTGGTGTGCAGCAACGGGCAACCGAGCGCCGCCGTCATGCACCTGCTGCGCCGGCTGGCCGCCGACGGGGCGCAGCTGGTCTACCACGGCGATTTCGACTGGGGCGGAATCCGGATCGCCAACGTCATCTTCGATCGCGTACCCGCGCATCCGTGGAGGTTCGGCGCCGCGGACTACGCGTCCGTGGCCGGGAGCGTTCCACCGCGCGGCCACCCGCTGCGCGGCGCCTCCGTCACCGCGACCTGGGACCCGCAACTCACGCAAACGATGCTCACCAGCGGCCGGGCCGTCGAAGAGGAACACGTCCTGGACCCCCTGCTCTCCGACCTGGCCCACTGACCCTCGATCCATGCTCCCGACTTCTTCGGCATCGTGGTCACGTATGCCCTTCCCGCAGCGTGTTGTGCGTATTGCCGACAGAGACAGATCCCCGGGACACGGGTTTGCTAGGCGGCCCGGATTGGTACAGATCCGCTCATCCGGGTGCAGTCTGGGATGAAATGCCCGCGCCGGATCGCGATCGGCCGGCCGCGCTGACTCGATGAGATCGGCTACTTCCGGGCGCGGGGCTTGCCTCGCGTGGGAGCTGGGCCGGTGGAGTTGCGGATGATCACGTGGGTGCCGATCACGGTGTGCTGGTTCATGGCGTGCCGGTCGCGGTTGAGGGCGTAGCGTACGGCGGTTCGGCCGAGCTCCTCGTGGTCGACGTGGACTGTGGTGAGTTCCGGTGTGAGGTCTCTGGCCAGTGGGATGTCGTCGTACCCGACGACCGAGACGTCTTCGGGTACCCGGAGGCCGGCTTCTCGCAGCGCGACCAGTACACCGCTCGCGACGACGTCGGTCGCGGCGAAGACGGCGGTGAATTTCTGGCCGCGCGTCAGTAGTTCGCGGGTGGCCTGGTAGCCGGACCCGCGGTCGAAGGTGATCGCGCGGGTTTGCTGCGGTGTCACCGGGAGGCGATGTGCCTCGTGAGCGCGCTCGAACCCGCGGAGACGTTGGTCGACGGTGCTGTGACCCGGTTCGCCGGCACCCAGGAAGGCGATGTCACGATGACCGAGAGAGAGGAGGTAGCTGGTGATGGCGTAGGCACCACCTTCGTTGTCGTACTCGACCACGGTCGCGGGAACGTCCGGGCCCAGCGGCGGGCGGCCGCAGAGGACCAAGCGGGAGCCGGACTTGTCAAGCGCCCAGGCGGCCTGGGTCATCCGCTCGACGTAGCTTGGGCTGTTGCTGCCGCCGCCGACCAGGACCACCGCCTCGGCCTGTTGCTCGCGCATGAGCTCGATGAGTTCCAGCTCACGTTCGGCATCGCCGTGGGTGGTGCAGACCAGGCACAGCCGGCCCTCAGCGGTGGCCTCCTGCTCGACGCCTTGACCGACATACGCGAACGCGGGCCCGACCAGGTCATGGACGATGAAGGCCACGGTCTTGGTGCCGCCGCCTCCCAGGGCTCGGGCCTGGGCGTTGATGACGTAGTCGAGTTGGCGGACGGCCTTCATCACCCGTGCCCGGGTCGCCGCGGACACGGGATAGTTGCCCGCGAGCACCCGGGACACCGTGGTGGCGGAGACGCCCGACGAGGCGGCGACGTCCTTGACGGTCGGACGGTCGCCGGAGGTCGGCTGTCGAGCCACCGCGGCCCCCTTTCGGAGAGACTGGAACGGGTCAACGATAGGTCAGGCGACCCGGTCCAGGTCGGAGGCCAGGATCCGGTGCGCGAACGGGCGGCCGTCGAGGAAGCGTTCGAGTTCGTCGATGACGCAATCGCCCATCCGTGCCAGTTCGTTGCCGTGAGAGCCGGCGATGTGCGGTGTCAGGAAGGTGTTGGGCAGTTCCCAGAGTGCGGAGCCGACGGGCAGTGGCTCGGGCTCGGTCACGTCGAGTACGGCGTACAGCCGTCCGGCCCGGAGGTGTCCGATCAGTGCATCAGTGTCGACGAGGCTGCCACGTGCGGTGTTGATCAGGGTCGCTCCGTCCCGCATCAGCGCGAGCTGTTCGGCTCCGATCAGGCGATCGGTCTGCGGGTTCGCAGGAGCATGCACGCTGACGACGTCGCAGGTGCGCAGCAACGTGTCAAGGTCGACCTGCCGTACGCCGAGTTCGGCGGCGGTGGCCGTGTCGACGTAGGGGTCGAACAGGCACACCTCGAGATCGAACGGGCGGAGCAGTTCGATGACGCGCCGGCCGATCCGCGAGGCGCCGATCACTCCGATCGTCCGGCCGTAGTTCCCCACGCCTGTCTGTACTTCGGCCAGGGTGAAGTGTCTGGTCGCGTGGTACCGGTCGCGGAGACGGAAGACGTTCTTGCCGGCGAACAGGATCGCGGCGAGTGTGTACTCGGCGACAGGTTCTGCGTTCGCGGTGGCAGCTGAGGTGATCGCGAGGCCGCGTTCCCAGCAGGCCGGAGCGAGGAGTGATTTGACCGAACCGCCGGTGTGCAGGATCGCCCGCAGTCCGGGTGCCGCGTCGAGGATTTCCGCGGTGATCGGTGGGCAGCCCCATCCGGTGATCAGGAACTCGGCCGTGGCCAGGGCGGCCCGGATGGCGTCGGTGTCGAACCGCTCGGCGACGACGGTCTGGTCGATTCGCACGAGTTGCTGCAGCCGGTGCATGGACCGTGGTGGATACAGGTCCGGCAGATGGTGTGCACCGAGGGCGAAAAGTGCCGCAGGGCGATCGGCCACGGGCTCCTCCGTTCATGAGTGAAAGGTTATTTCAGGCTGCCCAGCGTGATGCCGGACCGCCAGTACCGCTGCATGGACAGCATCAGGGCGACGATCGGGATGAGTGAGACGATCGCGCCGACGATGACGAGCCCGGTGAGGTCGACGGACTGGTCGACCTTGATGTTCAGCCAGGAGTAGAGGCCGAGCATGACGGTCCACTTCTGTTCGCCGCGCAGGAAGACGAGTGGGCCGAAGAAGGAGTTCCAGGAGCCGACGAAGCCGAGCAGGAAGATGGTCGCCGAGCCGGTGGTCATCAGCCGGGCGCCGATGGTGAAGAAGGCGCGGTACTCGCCGGCTCCGTCGACGCGGGCCGCTTCGAGGAGTTCGGGAGGGACGGCGCCTTCGGCGTACACCTTGGCCAGGTAGACCGAGAAGGCGCTGAAGAAGTGCGGCACGATGATCGCCCAGGGGGTGTCGACGATGTGCAACCGGGTGTAGAGCAGGAACGACGGGATGGTCAGCAGGGCGCCGGGGATCAGGAACGAGGCGATGATGCAGCCCATCAGAATGCCTCGGCCGCGGAACCGGTACATGGCCAGGGCGTATCCGCAGGCGACGCAGATGACGGTCATACCGACCGTCCCCACAACGCCGTAGACCAGGGTGTTCGCCATCCAGCGCAGGAAGATGCTGTCGTGGAAGGTGAACAGGTCCCGGGTGTTGCCGAGGAGGTGGAACTCGGCGAACCAGAGGCCGTTGGTGGTATAGAGGTCCCGCTGGTTCTTGGTCGCGGAGACGATGAGGAACCAGACTGGTGCGATCGAGTAGATGAGGAAGAGGACGAGGCCTGTCCAGACCAGGGTTCTGGACAGCTTGGACGGGTGATGGCCGGCCGGCAGGTCGTCGTCGTACCGGCGTCTGCGGGCAGTGGCTGTGGTCATGCGGGGGCCTTGTTCGTGAGTTTGTAGAAGACCGCCGAGATCAGACCGACCACGAGCGCGAGGACGATGGACAGCGCGGCGGCGTAGTTGAAGTCGCCGACGGCGAAGGCCTGGTTGTAGATGGTCATGATCGGGGTGAAGTCCTTGGTGACGGTCTCCGGAGTCATGGAGCGGAACAGCAGTGGTTCGCTGAAGATCTGCAGCGTCCCGATGATGCCGAGAACGCTGACCAGTACCAGGGAGCGCCGTACGTAGGGCACCTTGATCGACCAGGCGATGCGCCATTCGGATGCCCCGTCGACGCGCGCGCTGTCGAAGATGTCACGCGGCACGGCCTGCAGAGCGCCGTACACGATCAGCATGTTGAAACCGATGCTGCCCCACGCCATCAGGTTGCCGACCGACACCCAGATCAGCTCGCTGCTGTAGAAGTTCGCGTCGATCCCGAACAGCTTGAAGAACGGCGTGAGCGGACCGACGGCAGGGCTATAGAGGTAGATCCAGATCAGGGTGGCGACGATGCCGGGGCTCATGTAGGGCACGAGCATCGCGATCCGGAGTTTTCCGGCGACCCTTCGGCGAACGGAGTCGAGCAAGAGCGCCAAGGTCAAGCTGGTGGCCTGGATCAGTGGGATGACCACGATGGCGAACAGCGCGACGCGCCACAGGCTGCCCCAGAACTTCACGTCATGCAGGGCGCGATCGAAGTTCTCGAACCCGCTGAAGCTGACGGTCTTGTCGCCGAAGCCGAGGCCCGAGCTCTTGGCGGTGTAGAGGCTCTTGCTCAGCGCCATGATCACCGGGACCACTGTGAGGAGTACAAATCCGGCGAAGAACGGCACAGTGAACGACGCGCCCTTGAGCGCCACGGTACGGCGCCAGCGCCCGCCGGAGGACCGGATGTCCCCGGCCCGATCGGCAGGTGATGCGGTCGATGGCTTCGGTTTCAGATCCAGGGACATCCGCACTCCTCGAATTCTGTCGTCGGTTTCAGTTCGCGACGCTGATGCCCTTGGCCTTCAGATCGTCCACGGTGAACTTCTGCATGTTCTCGAGGAGCTGGCGGAAGGTGATCTTCTTGGTGACCGCCTGCGCCCACTGGTCCTGCAGTTCCTTGAAGACGCCGGTGTAGTTGGGCCCGACGAGCCAGTTGTCCACGCTGGACTCGGACGCCTTGTTGATGACGGCCTTGGCCTCCGAGCGGTGGCTGCCGAACAGTTTCTGCGGTACCGCGGCGTCGATCCATGGCGACGGGTCGGGCATCGCGCCCGGCCAGGCGTAGGCACCTGTCGTCTTGTCGTAGGTGGCGTCGATGCCGTCCTTGGTGGTGTTCATCCAGATGCCCACTTCACTTGCTTCCTTCGGGTGCTGGCATCCCTTCGGGACGAGCAGCGCATTGCCGTGCGCGGGAGTCGCGAACTTCGTGGCGCCGGCGAACTGCGGAAGATCGATCGGTTGCCAGTCGCCGACGGTCTTCTTGAAGTGGAGTTCGTAGTTGGTCAGCTGCCAGGTCGAGGTCGGCAACGAGACCATCTTGCCCTCGTCGAAGTACGCGATCAGGGCAGGCCGGTCCTGGTAGGTCTGGTTGGCGACCAGGTTGTTGTCGACGAGCTGCTGGAGAATGTTGGCCGAGGCAACAGACTCGGGTGACAGGAAGTCGACCTTCCAGGCGTCGTTCTGCACCGAGTACCAGCTGCCTCCGGCCTGGGTGATCAGGTTGACCAGTGTGCTCGGGTCCTCACCGGCCAGGTTCATCACTTGAACGCCGTGCGGCTTGAGCGCCTTACCGGCGGCAACCACGTCGTCCCAGGTCTTCGGCACGGGTACGCCGTGCTTGTCGTAGACAGCGCGGTTGATCATCATGAACGTCGGACCGGTGCCGGTCGGGATGCCGTAGTACTTGTCCTGGACCTGGGCGGCCTTGAGCGACGAAGGCTTGAACTTGCTCTCTGCGGGCTTCATGTAGTCGGTCACGTCGGCGAGCAGGCCCTCCGACAGCAGGGCCGGCACGTCGCCGAAGTTCTGCACCAGGCAGGGGATCCTGCTGCCGGCAGCGACGACGTTGCGCAGCCCGGTCGCGGTGGTGGGCAGGTCCGCTTGCTTCACGAGCTTGACCTTGATGTCGCTGTGAGTGGCGTTGAACTTGTCCACGACGGGTTGGACGGGGGCCCAGGCCCAGTACTCGATCTCGACCGGGCCGGACGCGGAGCTCTTGTCGGCGTCGCTGCTGCTGCACGCGACCGTGGTGGCGGCCAGGCACAGGGCGAGGCCGGTCAGCACAGCACGACGGCTGGTTCTGGGCATGACTGTATCTCCAGGGGTGGATAGGGCTTCTGGAAGAGAGCGGGCATCGTCATAGTTAACGATTTCTACGAACGTAGGAGAAGAAAACCCCTATCGTCAAGGGCTCGTACTCTTGCCGAGGGGTCTCAATGTTGCCTAGCGTAGAAACCGTTAACTATGGCCGCGTACGAATCTTGATCGGCGATCGCCGCGGGTTCCTGCTCGGCATCGAACTCCTCCTGCGAATCCTCCGCCTCAGGAAGAAGGTGCTCTCCGTGGATCCGACTCCAGGCGCCATCGGCGCCCGTGTCCGACGACTCGGTGTCCTTGCCACAGCGATGCTGCTCATCACCGGCCTTCTGGCCGTCGCGGCCAGGCCGGCCGCCGCCCAACAGTCCGGCCCGTGTGCCGTGACGTTCCTGTCCACCGTCAGCGCGCAGGGTTTCGTCCACCCCGGAGTCGGCCTGACCGAACCCGTTCTGGAGAACGCCCGCCGGCAGATCGCCGCGGGCGCCGAACCCTGGACCTCGTCGTTCCTTGCGATGCAGAAGTCGTCGGCGGCCGGAAGGGCCGTGACGTCGTCCAATCGCAGCAGCACCGATCCGGCCAAGCCCGCTTCCGACGCGTTCAACAGCCAGGGTTTCAACGGCCGGTTCATCGCCGACGGCCTGAAGTCCTACACGCAGGCTGTCCTGTACGTCCTCACTGGTGATGAGGTCTACCGCAAGAACGCGTTGGACATCATCCGTATCTGGGAGCAGATGGACCCGGCGAAGTACGAGTACTTCACCGACTTGCACATCCACACCGGCGTCCCCCTCAACCGGATGGTGTCGGCCGCCGAGCTGTTGCGCTACACCTCGTGTGCCGACGAGGCATACCCGTGGACCGACGCGGACACGCAGGCCTTCACCCACAACCTCGTCGTACCGGTCATCGAGACCTTCCAGAACGACAACAACCACTTCATGAACCAGCACAACTACCCGCTCATGGGCGCGATGGCCGGTGCGATCTTCATGGACGACACCGCCCTCTACCAGCGGTCGGTCGAATGGTTCACCGTCAACGCCAGTGCGAAGGACCAGGGTTTCAACGGCTCGGTCGCGCGGCTGTTCCGGTGGGTCGATCACGACGACAAGACCGGCAAGCCGATCAAGGACCCGCACGTCCAGCACACCGAGATGGGCCGCGACCAGGCTCATGGCGGGGGCGACCTCACGAACGCCGCGATCATTTCCCGGATGCTGCTGGCGCAAGGCACGAAGGTCGATCCGGTCGCCGGTACCGTGTCCACCGCTCCGAACGCAGTCGGCCCGTACGAGTTCCTCGGCAACCGGATTCTCGCCGCCGCCGACTACTTCTGGCGCTTCATGCTCGGCTACGACACTCCGTGGACACCGATGGCGTACGCGATCTCGCCGGACGGCACGATCCGCGACACCTACAACCATCTCGCCGACGGATACCGCGGCCGGTACGTCACCGCGAGCTTCTGGGAGATCTACTACTACTACCAGTTCACGCTCGGCGAGGACGTCAAGGCGATGGCTCCCTACTTCGCCGAGGCCTACGCCAAACGGCCCGGCCCGCTGTACTACCGCGGCGGGGTGCTGGGCAACTCGTGGGACGGCGGCGACGGCGGCGGTGACTCGTGGCTGTTCGCACCCGCCACGGCGGCCGGGGAATCGACGGCTCCGCTGGGCAGCAACCCCAATCTCTACGAGATCGAGGACCGATACACGCAGCTGGCCGGGGACGTCAAGGCCGGGGACGGCTACGTGCGCATGGCTCCCGGTTCGAAGATCGCCTATCTCAACGGCGCGACCGCCCGCCCAAAGCTGGGCTTCCTCGGCCGCACCAATGGTGACGCCGTCATGCATCTGCACACCGCCAGGAACGGCCGCACCCTGAAACGCGACTATCCCGTGCTCCTGCCGAACACCGGCGGCAGGTGGCGCTACGTCACGACCGACGGACCCATGGACGACATCTTGTTCATCGGGATCGAGGGCGCGACCGTCGACCTCGACCGCATCAACATCAACGCCGCGGCCGAGCTCACCGGGCCGGTGTTTCCCGACGCCGCAGCTGACCGGGTCGTCGGCTGGCTGGGTGCCGAGGCCAAGATCAACGTCGCTGCGACAGCCGCGAACGGAACGACCTACACCGCGACCGGGCTTCCGAACGGCGCCGCGCTCGACCCCACCACCGGCATCCTGAGCTGGAAGCCCGCCCGGCCCGGGTCTCAGACGGTCACCGTCGCCGCCGACGACGGCACCAACACGGCTGCGCGCCGCATCACCCTCACCGCGGCCGGTGACCGCACGAGCGCGTTGGAGCTCGCGAAGAAGGGGCACAACCCGCAGACGACGTACGAGTCCGCGACCAAGGATGCGTTCAGCGCCGCCGTCGACGCCGCGGACAACCTGCGCAAGAAGGGCTCCGACGCCGAGTACCTGGCCGCGTTGGCCAACCTCGTCGCGGCCGTCGGCGGGCTGCGGCCACTCTCGCCGAAGCTCGCTCTGGACGGCAGCCTCGACTACCCAGGACTGGTCGCCTCGTCCACCACCGGGGACCGCGTCGTCAACATGGTCGACGGCGATGAACAGACCGGCACGGTCTACCCCCAGGCCGTCAACCTGTCGCACACCTTCGACTTCGGGCCGGACTACCGAGTGTCCGCCACGAAGTTCGGTTTCCAGAGCAACATCTTCGCCGACAGGCTCGCCAACTCGGCCGTGTTCGGGTCCGACGACGGCGTCACCTGGACCCGGCTCACCCCAGGAGTCACGGCGTTCACCCAGGACTACAACACCCTCGACGTCGCCAAGGACCTGCAGGACAGCCAGTTCCGGTACCTGAAGATCCAGATGATCAAACAGCTGCCGGACGTCCTCTACGGGATCGTGCGCGGTGTGTTCGAGATGACCGAGTTCCACATCTACGGCGAACGGCACGAGATCGGGAACCTGGTGAAGTCGGCCTCGATCACGTCCGCTCAGGCCATCGCGGGCAAGATCATGACAGGCGACACTGTCGATGTCTCAGTCACCGCGAAGAAGCCGCTCCAGCAGGTGACGGTCACCGTCCAAGGCGTGACGGCGAAGGCGACCTCGGCGGACGGAGTCGACTGGAAGGCCTCGACCAAGCTGGACAACGTTGCTGCTGGCAACATCCAGGTCGCGGTCGACTATGTCGATGCCGATGGCAAAGCCGGCCCGACCGAGTACGGAACGACCGACGGATCGAAGCTCTACATCGCGGGCGACCCCGCACACTTCATCGACGTGGCCAAGGCGGCCACCGTCACCGCCTCTGACAAGCAATGGCCGGGGACCGGGCTGGGCGCCGACGAGGTCGGCTACCTGCTCTTCGACCGCAACCCCGGCACCTACAGCGACCTGAACAGTGGGACTGGCGCCTACTACATCCTCGACTTCGGCGCGCACACAACCGTCCAACCCGAGGAAGTGCTGTTCCTGCCGCGGGCCAGCCACCCACAGCGGGCCAACGGGACCGTCGTGCAAGGGTCGAACGACGGCCAGACCTGGACCGACCTCACCAAGCCGGTCACCGGAGCGGTAGCGAACACCTGGAGCGATCAACAGGCGTCAGGCAACAGTCACTACCGGTACCTGCGCATCTACAACGCGACGAACTGGTTCGGGAATCTGTCCGAGGTCGAGCTCTACGGAGAGATCAAGCCCGCTGGGTAGGTCGACCTTCGAGACGACCATCAGGGCGAGCGCCTACCGGGCTACGGTGGGCGCTCGCCGAGCACATCAGCTCTCCGGAAGGTGACCGGTTCTACCTCGTCGCGACCGACCTCCGCCTCTACGCCAGCCACGACTGGGATCGGCACCAGCGATGGGGCAGCCGCTCGTTCGCGCGCGAGCCTGCGGAGCGCGCGGAGCTCACGCGCCGGTTTCGTGTCCTCGCCGACGTCCTCCGGGACGCGGGCGAGCAGCACCGGATTGTCCTTGAGAGGTGCGACGTCGGAGGCGGACGACGATCGAGATGAAGGCGAGGAGCGCGACGGCTGCGGCCGCGAGGGTGGCCGGGAGGCGGAGGGAGAAGCCGTCGGCCGCAGTCGTGGTGGTTGCCGGGGGCGTGTTGTGCGCGGTGGGCTGGTCGAGGGCTGCCTTCGCCTTGACGGGTTTCAGCGTGACATCGTTGCCGTCGCCGCCCTTGTAGGTGATCTGGTAGCCCGCGACCCGGGTGCCTTCGGGGAGGTTGGTGAACGCGCCGGCGATCGGGTCGGTGCCGTCGTTGGCGATCAGCAGGGTTTCCTTGGTGAGGTTGGCCGGCGGGGTGAGGTCGAGCTTTCCGGCCAGCGATACCCTGCCGAACACGCGGACCGGCGTACCGGTCGCTCGGGTGGACAGTCGACCGTCGGGAGTCTGCTCGAAATCGCCCTTGACGGTGAACGTCCCGCCGGTGGTGCCGACGTTGACGAGCCGGCCGCCCTGGAAGGTGCCGGAGACCTTGGACTGACGGCTCAAGGTGAGCGTGGCGCGATCGCCGTACAGGACTGTGGTGCCGGAGGCCTGGCTGAGGTTTCGGAGTGTCTGGTTGCCGGCCTTGGTCAGATCCAGCTTCGCGCCGGACTTGGTGAGCGTCACGGCGCTGCTGGACGTCAGGCTGCCGCCGGTGAGCGCCAGGACTCCGCGCGAGATCGTGGTGGTGCCGGTGTAGGTCAGCGCCCCGGCGAGGCGAGTCGTCGCTGCGCCGGCCTGGGTCAGTGAACCGGTGCCGCTGATCTTCGACAGCGTGATCGCCTTGTCGGCGTTGCAAACCACCAGCGAACCCTCGTTGACGACCCGGAACAACGCGGCCTTCGTCAACAGGCTGCCATCACCTCCGGGCCGTCCACTTCCGAGGCGAAGGGTCGCACCCTTCTCGATCGTCGTCGAGCCGTCGTAGTACTGGTTGGCGGCGAACGTCACATCGTTGCCACGGACCGACTTGATCACGACGTCACCGGCGCCAGGCGACTTCAGGGTGTCGTGAAAAACACCGCCACCGATCGGGGCGCCGAGCGTCACCGGGCCGTTGTAGGCGAAGGTGAGTTTGGAGCGGAACCGCGCGGCCAGCAGGTTGATGTAGACGGTGTCCGCGGTGCCTGGCATGAAGATCTTGTTCGTGCTGCCGTCGCCCCACTGGACGTCGGCGCCCTTGATGTTGGTGCCGCGCTTGTTCAGGTCGTGCGGGATCTTCCGCCAGTTGATCGCCGGGTCGCTCAGCGACGGGTTGGTGTTGCCGCCACGGTCGGTGTAGCTGTACTGGCCGGTCAGGATCACTTTGCTGCCGGGGCGGGACTGGACGTTGATGTCGCTGCCGTACTCTCGTTGGTAGAAGTTCTGCCGGATGGTGACGGTCTGGTGAAGCGGGGTGTCGATGGTCCATGTGCCTTGGTTGAGGATCGCCCGGGCGTTCGGCAGCGCGACCGTGGTCTCCGGTTTGCCGGCGGCCGCCTGGGTCCCGTTGTCGATCACGCCCGAGAACGGATTGGTGCCCGCCAGATCAAGGGTGCCCCAGAGGAACCGTGGTTGGCTGATCAACCCGGAGCCGCTGATCGTGCCGAGGTTGAAGGACCGGGTGAGCGACAACCGCAGGGTGCCGTTCACCTCGATGTTGTCCTGGTTGAGCTGGTAGCCGGGCGTGCCGTACGGGAATCTGCCGATCAGTCCGGTGCCGCCGCCGTTGCCGTACTGCAGCGACGCGCCCTTGTCGACGACGACCGCCGGCGGATCGGGCCGCGTGACCACGACGTACGGGTGGTTGCCGCCGAGGATCCGGACCGCCTGCCGTTGCCTTGCCTTGGGCAACGAGAAGTCGCTGTCCTTGGTGAGGATCAAGGTGCCGCTGCCCGCGATCCGCAGCGTTCCTTCGCCGCGGATCACCCCGTCGTACATCGTGGTTCCATCGGGCACGTTCACCACCGCGTCACCGGTCAGCGTGACGTTCCGGTTCGCCAGGATGTCGAGCGTGATGTCACCGCTCCCAGCCGCGACCGCCGGCGCTGCCTGTAGCAGCAGAGTGGCGAGTACAACCAAGCCCCCGATCAGGCGTCTCATTTTGTGATCCTCCTCGAATCCGGCGCCCACCCTAGTCAGGAGAGCGGCGCAGCTTCGATGGATTCGGCAAAGCCTTTGGACAGGCTTGATGTCTGGCCAGTTGAGCTCCGGGTCAGCCTGCTGGCAGGCCGGCCCGGGGCTCAATGGGTTGTGGGTCAGGACGGGTCGCCGTACTGCAGACCGCGTCCGTTGGTGCCGATGTAGACGCGGCCGTAGGTGTCGGGGTCACCGGTGATCACGCCGACTCCAGCGATGCTGCCCCACTGGTGGGCGTCGTCGTTGATACGGACCCAGGTGGCGCCCTTGTCGGTGGAGCGGAAGATCCCGGTGACGTTGTTGATGCTGCCGATCAGGTAGAGGGCCTGGTAGGTGGCGCCCGGCGCGGCCTTGCCGAAGCCGAGGGCGGAGGCGGACTGCACCGAGGTGAGCGCGGCGAAGCTGCGGCCGCCGTCGGTGGAGTGCAGCAGCCCCCTGCCGCCGCCGGAGATCCACAGGTCTCCTGCGATGCCGGGGACGGCTGTGAGCCGGCCGGCGGGCATGTTGCCTGCGCGGGCGGTGAAGGTCGCGCCGCCGTCGGTGCTGGCGTAGAGCGCGCCGCCGGACAGCGAGTAGAAGATCCCAGCCGAGGAGCGGTCGGCGACGACCTCGGCGTCGGTGCCCAGGCCGCTGACCTTCGACCAGCTCGCTCCGTTGTCGGTCGAGCGGTACGGGGCCTGGCCGGCCTCGGTCCACACGATGGTGGAGCCGTCCGCCGCGATCGCGACATGGCCGCTGTTCGCGCTGGCGACCGGTTCTGCCGTGAAGCCGTTCCAGCTGCTGCCGCCGTCGGTGGAGTAGGCGCCGTCCTGCGCGCCGCCCGTGCCGACGCGGACCATCACCGCGGGGGCGGACTGGGCGAAATCGATGTCGGTGCTGCTGCTCATCAGCGGGTTCTTCAGCCGTCCGGCGGGCACCTCGGTCAGGGAGTCGTGGCGGAAGCCGCCCTGGTCGCCCATGGAGGTGATGACGGTGGCGCCGCCGGGAGGGGCGATCGCGTCCGCCAGCGAGGTCTCCTCCAGCCCGCGGGCCCCGGAGATCCAGTGGCTGGTGCCGCCGCTGTCGGAGGCGTTCGCGTCCTTGCTGCGCCAGATGCCGTTGCCGGTGCCGTACAGCACGTGCCCGGAGTCGAAGGGGTCGATGGCCAGGGCGGTCATCCAGTGCCCGATGCCGGTACCGACGTAAGGAGCGCCGGAGGCGTCCCGCACCGACTTGTCGGCCAGGGCCTTCCAGGTCGTACCGCCGTCGGTGGTCCGGTAGAGCTCGTCCTGGGGCCACCACCGGTCGAGGGTGGTGACCATCACCGTGGACGGTTTCTGCGGGTCGACGGCCAGACCGGAGAACCCGTAGCCGCCCTGGGACGGGGAGATGTTCTTCCACGCGCCGCCGGCCGGCGTGTACTTCCACACCGAGCCCGCCGTCACGTCGTTGGGGCCGATGGCGTTGGTGTACGTCAGGTACAGCGAGCCGTCACCGGAGACCACGCCGTGCTGCGGCATCTGGCCGGTGGGCCGCCCTGAGACGGCTTGCCAGCTGTTGCCGCCGTCGGTGGAGCGGTACAGGGAGGTGTACTTGTCGTTGACGCCGACGTAGACCGTGTTGCTGCCGGCCGGGCCGTACGTCACGAAGGAGATGCCCGCGCCGCTGCTCGCCCCGTCCTTGACGGGGAACGAGGAGACCTGACTCCATGTCACGCCGTAGTCGGTGCTGCGCCACACGCCGTTCTTGCGGGTGCCGAGCAGCAGGGTGCCGTGGTCCGCGGGGTCGATCACGAGCCGCTCGCCCGCCCCGCGGCCGGGTTCGTTGCCGCCCAGCTTGAACGGCAGATCGGTGCGCTGGAAGGTGCGGCCCCGGTCGGTGGAGCGCAGGATCGCGCCGTTGCCCGCCCAGTCGTTGGTGTACGTCCCCGCCCCCAGGTAGAGCCGGTCGGGGTCTACCGGGTCGGTGGCCAGCGAATCGATGCCCAGCAGGTTCCAGTCCGTCTCGCCGACCCAGTCGGCCAGCGGGATCCACTGCTCGGCCGCAGTGTCCCAGCGGTAGGCGCCGCCCATGTCCGTGCGCCCGTACAGCAGGCCCTTCTCGCGCGGGTTGAACACCAGACCGGTGACGTAACCGCCGCCCACCACCTGGGCGTTCTTCCACGCGTACGGTCCGGACCCGGCCGTCTGGGGCTGGGCCAACTTCACCAGCTTCCATTGCTGGTTGGGGCCGCCCGTAGCGGGAAACTGGATGACGGCTGCGCCCTGGGCGGTGGAGTTTCCGGAGACGTCCAGGAGCTGGCCGCTCTTGCGGTTGGTGAAGGTGACGGCGTCGGAACCGCTCACCTCGCTGATCTTCCACTCCTGGGCGGTGGAGGAGCTGTCGGTCTGCTGCTCGGTGGCCGCCGCGTGGGCGGTCGAACTGCCCGCTATGCCAAGCACTTTGCCGCTGTTGCGGTTCGCCAGCTCGTAGTAGCCGTTCCCGGTGGACCTCAGCTTCCACTGCTGGTTGGCGGTGTGCTGGTCGGTCCACTGCTGGATACGGGCGCCGTCGGCGGTGGAGAAGCCGTTGACGTCGAGCACCTTGCTACTGCGCACGGAAACCAGCTGGTAGTACGCGCTGCCGTCGACCGTCGCGGCCTGCGAGTCCTGCTGCGGGAACAGGAGGCACGGCACGACGATGGCGGGCACGCCGACCAGCAGACCGGTGGCGGTCCAGCGGCCGCGGTAACGCCCGCGGTGCGTGGGGGTGTCCATGGGGGGATGTACTCCTTGCATGTCATTCACCGGAGGAAGACGGATCCAGGCAACGGAGCGGCCTGGTCCGCCCCCTAGTGGTCACAGGCGCTGCAAAGGTTGCCGCGGGCCGGAATCTTTTCGCTGCCGGTCGCCCGATGGGAGCACAACCTGTTCGCCTGCAGCGTTGCTGCCGGCGATGAACATGCGGGACCGCCTTCACCGGGTCGGGCCGAACCCTCCCCAGACTGCGACGGAAACGCCTGAGGCCTGGGCGTGGACGCGGTAGCTGTCGCGCTTGACCTTGCGGACGCCGGTGGCGTGGTTGTACTGGCCGGCGAACTCGTGCTGTCCGGCCGGCACCGTGCGGCCCGGCTTGAGGACCCAGCGGTAGAGCAGCGCACCGCCGGACTCCTGAACGGTGACGGTGAAGTCGTCGCTCGGCAGGGTCTGCCAGTTGCCGGTGCTCCGCACGTCGCCGGTCTGGGCGATGCGCAGTTCCACGGTGAGTGAGGTGAGCGGCTTGGTGGTCTTGAGGGTCAGGTTGTTCTGCGCCCAGTAGATGGTGCTGTGCACGTCCAGCGAGCCTTCGGACCACAACGGCCCGTCCTCGGCCCGGCTGCCGACCGGCGGAGTCGGGCGCGCGCTGCCCGAGCTGGTGGTGGGGGCCGGACCGGTAGTGGTGCTGCGGGCTGATGGCGTCGGAGCGGACGTGACGCTCGGGGACGGGACGGTCGGGGACGGGACCGCGGGAGTGGGGGAGCTGGCGGGCGGCGACGGAGCTCCGCCGATGGCGGCGACAGCGACGGCGAGACCACCGGTCGCGAGGGTGGCGGCGGCGATCAGACCGACGATCGCCGCCCGGGGCCATGACCTCGCGATCGAAGGTGTGCGGTGCCGGACGATGGGGTCGGCCGCGCCGCGCTCCACGCGCGCCAGGATCCTTGCGCGGTTGGGCTCGTGGGCCTCGGCGGCCTCTCGCAGCCGTCGCCTGATCTCGTCGTTCACCGGTTCCTCCTTCCTGCCGCCAGTTCGCCGACCGCTTCCGCGCCGAGTAACGATTCCAGCTCGGCCATCCCCTTCGAGGTCTGGCTTTTCACCGTACCGACCGAGATGCCCAGCGCAGCGGCGGTGTCCTTCTCCGACAGGTCGAGGGCGTGGCGCAGGACCACGCACGCCCGCTTGCGGAACGGCAGCCGGGCGAGCGCGGCCCGGACGTCCAGCACGACCGCAACGTCCGGCCCGTCCACCGGCTCCGTACTGCGGGACCAGAACAGCGCTACTCGCCGTCGCTCGCGGACCCGCTCCGGATCCGTTCCCGTGCCAGATTGGCCACCACGCCGCGGGCGTAAGCGACTGGGTGTTGCGCTGCCCGCAGCCGGTCCCAGCGCTGCCACAGGGCAACCAGCGCATCGGCGGCGAGGTCGTCGGCTGCGTCCTTCTCGCCGGTCAGGAGGTGGGCGAGACGCGCCAGTTCGGCGTAGTGGCGTTCGAAGAAGTCGTGGAACTCCGCGGACGCGTCGTCGACCAGCATCTCCCGCGGTTGCCCTCTCCCTGCGATGTTCGCGTTAACAATCGGGCCGAGCGTAACAGTGCTCCTCACCGCCTGCCGGAGGCGATCGCCCGTGGAGGAGGCAGTCCTGACGATGGACGGGCGGCACGGTCAATGCCGGGTGAACTGGACCCGGGTCGGCTGCGCGACGTCCGGTTTGAGGGCGATCCCGTCAATGGTCAGCCGCTCACCGTAGATGTCGGTGACCCTGATCGCTCTGCCGCATCCGTTGCCGTCGGTGGCGAGGAAGTAGTTGTAGTCGGTGCGGTGCAGGTTTCGCCAGCCTTTGGCGGTCCGGAACTCAAGCGCGGCCACCGGGTTGCGGTGGCCGATCACCTGGACGCCGCACCAGTACGGACTGGAGCCAGACTTGTACCGGATCGAGAGAGTGCCGGACGCGGGGGGGCTCAGCAGCTTCCAGGTGATCGGGAGCCGGCCGACGGAGAGGTTGGCGAGTCTGGAGAACGCCTCCTGGCTGAGGTCGAGTTGCCCGGGTGCGCAGGGCAACGGGCACTCGTTGACTATCCGCACCGTGATGGACGCCCCGTTGGCGGCGCGGACCAGCACGTACGCTCCGCATGCCTTGGCCGACTCGTAGTCGGTGTGGTTCATCGCCGCGATCATGAGGTCGCTGGACGGCCCGTAGAGGCAGGCACCATTCCCGTCACCCGCCTCGTAGGCGGTCGCGACGCCCCGGTAACGGATGGCGGGCTTGATCCGTCCGGCCAGAGGCGCTATCGACGCCGCGGACTCCGGGTGCGGGGTGCTGGAAGGCCTGAGCGGGCTGTTGGCAGGCGTGCGCGGGCTGCGAGAAGCGGCAGGCGACTTGCTGGCGGCCGACGGCGTCGGGGTACCGCGGGGCGATGGCGGCGGGCTCGTGACCGGCGCCTGCGTCGGTGCCATCGAGGCGTCGGCCGCCACGGTCGGTGAGCCGGAATCGGCCGGGACGCTCGCCGGGGCCGCCGTAACGGACTCTTCGGCCGTACGCCGGGTATCAGCGCGGCCCCCGATGAGGAGCGCCGCGGCCAGGAAGGCCACGACGCCGACGAACAGCAGAGCCAGCGGAATGCCGATGACCCGCCGGCGCTTGCGCAGCGGCTCCGCCGCGCCGTGCATCGTTGTCCTCATGTCCATCCGTTCGGTAGATCCGGTCGACGTTCCACAGCGCAGTTGCCGCCGGAGCCGAAAAGGTTGCCGCCCGTTGCCGACATCGCCACGGACCTGGGCGGAGCAGCGAGGAACACCACCCCACCGCGATCGTCACGGCTGTCAAGGGCTGCACACTCGCAGGCCAGGGTGTAGAAGCGGCGAAGGGGACGCACATTCAGCAATGGTCGGTGGTGGCCGAACTCCAGGTCTGCGATGCGTTCGCGACCGCGGGCGCCTGGCTGGAGTGCTAGGCGGTAGCGGGACGGGGTAGCCGGAGGCGGGTGCCGGCCGCCAGGGCGAGGGTGAGGCTGCCGATGAGGACGAGGGCACCGCCGAGACCACCGGTGGCTGGGACGAGCGCCAGAACGAGCAGCGGGCAGATGAACTCGCCGATGAACACGGCCGCGGTCCAAAGTCCGGTGCCCCTGCCGCGCTGCTCATAGGACAGCCCGGACACGGCCCAGACCAGCAGGGTGGGCAACATGAGTCCGGTGCCCGCGGAGGCGACGACGGCGCCGATGACGATCGCAGGAACGGAGCCGGCGAGCCCGACGACGACAAGGCCGGTACCGGCCAGCGCGAGGGCGATCGGCAGGAGGGTGTGGGTGCCCAGGCGGGAGATCCGCCCGAACACGAACGCCCCGGTGGCGGTGGCGGCCGAGGCGATGGCGGTGACGGCACCGATGGTGGTGACGGCGGCGACGCCGGCGGCGTCGAGGACGTAGGGCAGCTCGACGATCGGTGTATAGAAGACGACGCCGCCGAACAGCGTCACCAGGCACGGTGCCGCGATAGTGCGCCACGGGATCGGCGGAAGGCTGTCGTGGCTGCCAGGGCGGGTCGCCGTCGGCTGCCACACGAGCCGGACCGTGAGAACGGCGAAGACGAGGCTGGACGAGTAGAGCCAGAACGGCGCCCGCCACCCCAGCGAACCCAGCGCGCCGCCGACGGCGAAGAAGAGCGTGGCGGAGATCGACGCGAACACGGTCTGGAGGCCGAGCTAGCGGTCGCGAGCGGTGCCGGAGAAGTAGTCGGCAATCAAGGTGGTGCAGCAGGTCATGATGGCCGCCTCGGTGACGCCGACCCCGACGCGGGTGAGCACGATGGCGTGGAGGCCGTCAAGCCACAGCGGTGCGGTGCCGAACAGTGCGTAGGTGACGAGGGCGCCGAGCAGCCGCTTGCGGCCGAACCGGTCCACGATGCTACCTGCGAACGGCGCGACGAGGCCGATGACCAAGGCCGGGACGGTGAGCGTTACGGGGACCAGCACGGCCGCGTTCGGCGTACCGGCGAAGTGCTGCTGCATCGACGGCAGCACTGGGGCGAGCAGGACGGCGCCGAGGACCGGCAGGCAACTCATCAACATCAGCAACGTGCCCTGCGGTCGCCCGGCAGTGCGTGCGGATCCTGGGTGTCGCTCATCGAGGGTGACGGCGTGGTGGAGGTGGCTGTCGGTCATCGTGAACTCCGCTGTGCTCGGGGAACCGGCGTGGTGGCGGCCGCCACGGAATGAGCGTGAAGGTTCAGCGAGCTAGCTGGGAAGTCAATGCTGTTTCGTATAGGTATCCACCGCATTAATGTGCTGGTGGTCCGGCTACCTCGCGGCCGACGTCCTGCAGGACACTCCTCAGCCAGGCGTGCCCGGGGTCGTGGCGGAAGATCGGATGCCACCAGAACGCTTCCTTGAGGGGGACGACCTCCCACGGGCACGGCAGAACGCGTATGCCGGCGCTGGCGAGGCGGTGTGCCAGCTTCGCCTGGAGAACCGCGACCCGATTCGTCCCCGCCACCAGGAAGGGGACGGCGAGGAAGCTGTCGACCACCACCACGACGTGCGGCTCTACACCCATCATCCGCAGTTGCCGGGCCGCTGGTGTAAAGGCGGTCGGCCGGTGGTAGGTCACCACCCACGGCGTCTGGGCGAGCTGTTCCAGCGTCAACTCGTCGCCGACGAGCTCGTTGTCCTGGGAGACCACGCAGACCCAGCTGTCCTCGTAGAGGTCGGTGGCCGGGATGTCGGTCAGGAAACCGTGCGGCATGACCATGCCGTCGATACTGCGCAAGGTCTCGAGTGCATGATCGACCGCATTGGTGTCGTTCTGCTGGAACCGCAGCCGGACGAGCGGGGCGACGTCGGCGACCGTCGTCACCAGGCGATCGCCCAGGACCGTCGCCGCGTAGTCGGAGACCATGAGGGTGAACTCGCGCTCGGACGTCATCGGGTCGAAGTCGGGTGAGGCGTCGAAGACTCGCTGGACGCCGACGAGCGCTGATGCCGTACGTGAGCTCAGCTGCTGGGCGAGCGGGGTCAGTTCGTACCGGTTCCCGGTCCGGTGGAGCAGCTCGTCGCCGAAGTGCCGACGGAGGCGGCCGAGCGCCGCCGACACCGCGGGCTGGCTGAGCCCCAATCGCTCAGCCGCCCGGGTGACGTTGCGTTCGTGGACCAGCGCATCGAGCGTGAGTAGCAGGTTGAGATCCAGATTCCGCAGATCGTTCCCGGGCACGAGTCAACCATAAGCCACATCGATGCTGCCCATTGGCAACTAGTGGTTCCGTGATGGCGGGATCGCTGCGCACAGTGGTGCCGGTCACTCGCTCGAAGAGGTGGCCGTTCCCCAAGCACCTGGGAGTAGCCGTGCCCGCAGTCCAGAACGTCCTTGTCGTCGGCGCCGGTGCCGCCGGCACCGCCACGGCCATCCTGCTCGCCGAGGCGGGCGTAGCGGTCGACCTGGTCGACACCAAGCCCGACGTCAGCGCGCTCGGCTCAGGCATCACCCTCCAGGGCAATGCCCTGCGCATTCTCCGGCAGCTCGGTGTCTGGGATGAGGTGCGTCAGCACGGGTTCGCGTTCACGACCCTCGGTCTGCGGGCACCCGACGCAGCGGGCACGCCATTGGCGGAAATCGACGACATCCGGACCGGCGGCCCGGATCTGCCCGCGACGATGGGCATGTATCGCCCGGAGCTCGCGCGGATCCTCGTGGACCGGGCCGTCGATGCCGGCGCGAAGCTCCGGCTCGGCACCATCCCGGCGTCGCTCGAGCAGGACGAGGACGGTGTCGAGGTCCGGTTCGCCGACGGCAGTCGCGGCCGCTACGACCTCGTCGTCGGCGCCGACGGCGTGCGGTCGTGGACTCGCCATGAGCTCGGGATCCTGCTGGAGACTTGCAAGACCGGGATGGGCATCTGGCGGGTCTTCGCGCCGAGGCCGGCGTCGGTGACCCGGACCGACCTCTTCTACGGCGGACCGTGCTTCATCGCGGGCTACTGCCCGACCGGCGAGGACAGCCTCTACGCCTACCTTGTCGAGGCCGCCCAGAACCGCAGCACGCTGGCACCGCAGCAATCCCTTGAGGTGATGCGCGAACTGGCAGCCGCGTACCACGGGCCGTGGGACGAGATCCGGAAGAGCATGACCGATGCGACGCGGGTGAACTACACCTGGTTCGAGGCCCATTTTCTCGAAGCCCCGTGGAACCGCGGGCGCGTCGTACTCATCGGCGATGCGGCGCACACCTGCCCGCCCACGATTGCGCAGGGCGCGGCCCAGGCGCTCGAGGATGCTGCAGTGCTGTACGACGTGCTGACGCGTGCCGATGCCCTGACCGAGGAGATGTGGTCCGAGTTCCACGCCCGACGGGTGGAGCGGGCCCGCGCTGTCGTCGAGGCCTCCCTGCAACTGGGCCAGTGGCTGCTGAACCACGAGCAGGGCGACGTGTCCGGACTGATCGGGCGTATCTCCCACCTGCTCGCCGAACCCGCCTGACCGACCCGACCAACCAACGGAGAGACGAGATGACCGCGCGTCTGCTCACCCATCTACGGCACGTCGACCTTGCCGTGCCCGACTACGACAAGCAGTTCGAGTTCTACACCACCATGTGGGGACTCAAGCCCGAGACCACCGACGACGGCATCGTGTTCCTTGCGGCCGAGGGCTCGCCCGAGCAGTACTCCGTGCGGTTGCGCAAGGCGGGGGAGAAGAGGCTGGACCTCATCTCCTTCGGCGCGGCCAGCGCTGGCGACGTGGACACGCTGGCCGAGCGGCTCGGGTCCGATGGTGTCCAGCTGGTCTCGGAGCCGGGCAAGCTCCAGACGCCGGGCGGCGGCTACGGTTTCCGCTTCTTCGACAACGACGGTCGCACCATCGAGGTCTCCGCAGACGTCGAGGTGAGGCGGCACCGCAAGATCGAGGCGGGCGAGTCGATCCCGGTGAAGCTGTCGCACGTGGTGATCAACTCGCCGAACCCGGAGGCGACGGTCGCCTTCTATGACAAGCACTTGAGCTTCGCGCTGTCCGACACCCTGTTCTCCCCGCACCTGGGCGAGGTCATGTGGTTCCTGCGGACGAACGCGTACCACCATAGTCTCGCCATCGCCCGCTGCCCGCACGTCTCGTTGCACCACGCCTCCTTCGAGATGCGCGGTATCGACGAGTACATGCGTGGCACAGGACGGCTGCTGCGCGCCGGGATCGAGAAGGTCTGGGGCCCCGGCCGACACATGGCGGGCAACAACACCTTCAGCTACTTCCTCGACCCGCACGGCAACACCATCGAATACACCACCGAACTCGAGGAACTCGACGAGGACACCTGGCATCCGCACCTCTACGACTTCTCCGACCCGGACGTCACCGACCAGTGGGGGACCGCGAACCCGATGAGCGAGTTCGTCGCCAAGCGGTCGTTCAATGACCCCGACCGCGGCGTCTTCGTCGCGCCTCCTGTGTGAACCCGTGAAGCTCGCCACCTTCCTCGATCCCGGCGGCACCGAGCGGGTCGGTGTCGTCGACGGCGACCTCGTCCATGCCTTCGCGGCCGGGCTGACGATGCGCGGCGTCGTCGAGCAGGGGTTGCCGGCCGCCCGGTCGTTGTCGGATGCGGCGCTGACCGCGGCCGGCCTCCCGCTCGCGGATGTACGGCTGCGAGCGCCGCTGCAGCCTGCGAGCGTGCGGGATTTCGTCGCGTTCGAGGAGCACGTCGAGGGTGTTCGCCGCAGCGTCGACGGGGCCAACGGTGTGCCGGAGGCTTGGTACGACGGCCCGACGTTCTACTTCACCAACCCACACACGGTGATCGGGCCCGGCGACGAGGTGTGCTTCCCGTCCACGAGTGTGGCGCGTGACTTCGAGCTCGAGGTCGCGGTGGTAGTCGGGGCGGCAGGCTCGTCGCTGTCCGTCGACGAGGCCCGCGACCATGTCTTCGGCTACACCGTCCTCAACGACTGGTCCGCGCGGGACCTGCAGCGCCGGGAGATGCAGGTGGGTCTTGGTCCGGCCAAGGGGAAGGACTTCGCCAGCACCCTGGGGCCTTGGATCGTGACCGCGGACGAGCTCGAATCGTTCCGCGACGAGGACGGCTTCCTCGCGCTGCGGTGCTCAGCCGAGGTCAACGGTACGGAGGTTGGCCGCGACCTGCTGTCCCACATGGGTTGGACGTTCGAGGCGATGATCGCCTACGCCTCGCGCGACAGCCTCGTTGCACCATGCGACGTGCTCGGGTCGGGAACAGTCGGCAACGGAGGCTGCCTCGCCGAGCTGTGGGGACGCCGCGGCACGCAGGACCCGCCACCGCTGAAGGCGGGTGACGTCGTCACCCTCACGGTCGAGGGCATCGGATCGGTGAGCAACACCGTGGCGGACGCCGTTTCAGCCCCGTCGGTGCCCGACGTACGCCGTCGGGTGAAGGCGGTCGCGCGATGACCAGTCTTGCGGGCCGCCGGGTCGTCGTGACGGGAGCCGCATCCGGCATCGGAGCTGTCGTCGCCGCCATTGTCGCCCGACGTGGGGGCGAGGTCGTCGGCATCGACCGCAAGGCGTGCGACGGAATCCGCCTCTGCGACGTGACTGACGCCGAGTCCTGGCGAACGCTGGCCGACGAGCTTTCCGGCTCCGCCGTACATGGTCTGGTCAACTGCGCCGGCACGACGTGGCGAGCCCGCCTCGGCGACGTCACCACCGAGGCCTTCGGGCAGGTACAGGCCGTCAACGTGCTCGGCCCCCTGCTGGGGATTCAGGCGTTGGCTCCGCTCATGCCGGCCGGAGCCTCGATCGTCAACGTCGGATCGCTCGCCGGCCTCCAGGGGCACTACCCCGTGGCCTATACGGCCAGCAAATGGTCCCTTCGCGGGCTCACCCATGCTGCGGTTCTCGAGCTCGGTTCTCGAGGCATCCGCGTCAACGTCGTGCACCCCGGATTCGTCGAGACCGCAATGACCGCTTCAGCTCCCGAGGCGTTCCGGACAGCTGCCGTGGACGCCTGCCCGCTCGGACGCACCGGCACGCCTGACGAGGTGGCCGAAGTGGTGGCCTTTCTGCTGTCCGATGCCGCCTCCTACGTCAGCGGTGCGGAGATCCCCGTCGACGGCGGAACGGCGTCCCAGGCTGGTGCCAAACCGGTGTCCGATGCCCTGCGGCCCGTGTACGCCGCTCCCTGATCCATCGAAACGAGGAAACGCAGCATGTTCGAGTACTTCCCCGGCAATTACGTGTGGAACCTGGGGGTCGTCGCGGCGCTCAACAGCGGCGGCTTGATCGATGAGGTCGACCGTGCGTGTCGCCCGATCCGCGAGCTCGCCAAGCAGGGCTCCGACGTCGGCACCGCCGAGTTCATGCGGGCCTGGCAGGACGTGGCGGACCAACTCGAGCACCAGGCGATCGAGGCAGGGAAGGCAGGCCACGGCCGCACCGCCGGGCAGAAGTACATCCGCGCCGCGGTCTACCTCAGCCAGGCCGAGCGCATGCAGAGCGCCAAGGACCCTGGCCGCAGCGCGACCTACCAGCACTGCATGGATCTGCTGCAGAAGGGCTTCGAGCTCGTCGACCCCGCCACCACGCGGGTCGAAGTGCCGTTCGAGGGAAGCAGCCTGCCGGCGTACTTCACCGACGCCAGCCGTGCGGGCGAGCCCGCCCCCGTGATGATCATGTGGAACGGCCTGGACTCCACCAAGGAGCACATGTACACCTCCGGGTTCCCGGCCGAGCTCGCCGCCCGCGGAATCTCGACGCTCATGGTCGACTGTCCGGGAAGCGGCGAGGCGCTGCGTTTGCGTGCCCTGACCGCACGGGTCGCCACGGAGGGCTGGGCGAGCGCCTGCGTCGACTATCTCCTGATGCGGTCGGACGTGCGACCCGACCGCATCGGCCTGGTGGGCTGGTCGCTGGGTGGCTATTACGCGCCGCGTGCGGCCGCGTTTGAGAAGCGCCTTGCCCTGTGCGTCGCGTGGGGCGCCAACCACAACTGGGGTGCGGTGCAGAAACGGCGTTTGGAGCGTGAGGGTGAGAACCCGGTCCCGCACTACTGGGACCACGCGATGTGGGTGTGGGGCGAGGACGACCTGGACACGTTCATCAAGAAGACGGAGGCGGTCCACCTGGACGGGATCGTGGAGCGGATCACCTGCCCGTTCCTGATCGCGCACGGCCAGAACGACCGGCAGATCCCGCTCGAGTACGCGCATCGCTCCTATGAGCAAGCGGTCAACAGCCCGAAGCGTGAACTGCGGATCTTCTGCCCGGAGGAGGGTGCGACCGAGCACATCGGGCTCGACCATCTGCCGCACGTGGGTACCTTCATCGCCGACTGGGTCGCCGGCACCTTCGCGGAGTTGTCGTGAAGCCGGATCGAGCAGACCCCGACGGCGCGATCGCTTCCGCTGCCAAGAGGGTCTCCAACTGGGGGCGCTGGGGCGCCGACGACGTGCGGGGCACCATGAACTTCCTCACCGAGGAGAAGCGCCGAACCGCTGCGAGGCTGGTGCGCACAGGGGCGTCGTACTCGCTGTCGCAGTCGTTCGACATGGAAGGCCCGCAGCGGGGGTGGCGTCGACGGACGAATCCCGTACACACCATGCTGGACACCGGCACCGACGCGGCCGCAGGCGCCCAGGGATTCCCGCACGGCATCGGCGGCGCGGACGACGTCATCTCCATGCCACTGCAGTGTTCCACGCAGTGGGACGGCCTGGGGCACATCTTCGACCACGGCGTCGCCTGGAACGGGCGGCGCGCCGACCAGGTCGTCACCAGTCTCGGCGACGGAGTGACCGGTATCGAGACTGTGGCCGACCCGATCGCCGGACGGGGTGTGCTGCTCGACGTCGGCCGTGTCCTCGGCATGCACGGGGAACTTCCCGACGGGTTCGCGATCACCGAGGAACACCTCGAGGCGACGATCGCCGCCCAGGGACCGAGATCGGCAGTGGGCCAAGGCGACATCGTGGTCGTCCGTACCGGCCAGCTCACCCGCGCTCGCCGAGACGGCTGGGGGGAGTATGCCGGCGGGCCCGCCCCCGGACTGTCCTTTACCACCGTGGATTGGTTGCATCGCGCTGAGATCGCGGCCGTCGCCACGGACACGTGGGGATTCGAGGTCCGGCCCAACGAGTTCGACCATGCTTTCCAGCCTTTGCACCAGGTCGCGATCCCGCACATCGGGCTGTTCATCGGCGAGATGTGGGATCCCGACGCCTTGGCGGCAGCCTGCGCGGAGGACGGGATCTACGAGTTCTTCGTCGTCGCGGCACCTTTGAAGGTGACCGGCGCGGTCGGCGCACCCCTGAACCCGATCGCAGTGCGATGATCGGCGACGTCGCCCACCCCAGGTCGGCATCGTCGCTGGCGGTGCTGGAACGGCCGTCTTCACCAGGCCACAAAGTTGTCCTGCAGGAACGCCGCCCAGGTCCAGGCGGTGGTGACCAATACGACGGCAGCCGTCGTGCTGCCGGACAGCGCCGGCTCGATCGGGGTCGTCGGCGTGGGCCGGCCACTTCGCGTCATAAAAGACCAGGCCCACGGCGCGGCGGTCGACGCGCCCTTGGCCACCAGGCCCTCGACACCACTGGACTTGAACGCCGCCGGCCATTCCTTCGCCTCGTCGGGGTCGTCGGTGGCAGGTGAGAGCTGCAACGGTGGTGTATTAACCGAATCAGTCTGCGAGGTTAGAGCGCGTGTCGGAGCGGTTGGCCGGTGTGTGCGGGGAGCACCGTTGCAGGCATGGCTGGGAGTAGCAGGACACCCGATCCGGATGTGCGTGCCGACGGCTGCGTTCGGGCGACCGGTCGGCAACCGGGATTCATCGTGGTCGATACCGGGGGGCTGGAGTTCGGGCCAGGCACGGAGTGGCTGCTGCAGTTGGTGGCCAACGACTGTTCCCGGCACACCGTGCGGGCGTACGCGATGTCGCTGCTGCGGTTTCTGCGGTTCTGCTGGGCGACGGACTGCCATTGGGATCAGACATCGGAGAGGGTGGTCCGCGACTTCGTGTTGTGGGCGCGTCAGGCGGACAAGTTCACTGGCGCGAAGAATCCGCCCGGGCCTCGACTGCCGGTGAACCGGGTGACGGGTAAGAAGGCCCAGACCGGCCGTTACGCGCCTGCGACGATCAACCACACGTTGTCGGCGGTGCACGAGTTCTACGAGTTCCATCGCGAGCGGGGCGAGGGACCTGTGGTCAATCCTGTTCCGGTTGCTGGCTGGCCGAATCGGCATCACAACCCGATGGACGACTTTGCGCCGACCAGGCGGCGTGCATTGCGGCAGAAGGAGTCTCAGCCGCTGCCGCGGGCGATCCCGGACGCGAGTTTCAATGACTTGTTCCGCAAGCTGAAGTCGCATCGCGACCGGGCGCTGGCCGCGTTCTATGTCAGCAGCGGCGCACGGGCCTCGGAGCTGCTCGGGCTGACCGGCGACATGATCAACTACGGTGACCAGCTGATCGGCGTTGTGCGCAAGGGCGGGTCCCGGCAGTGGCTGCCGGCGTCGCCGGATGCGTTCGTGTGGTTGCGGCTCTACCAGCTCGACCGCGGAACGCCCGGAGATGGACAGCCGGTCTGGTTGACGTTGCGCGAGCCGCACCGGCCGCTGACCTACGACGCGTTGCGGGCGGTGATGGCTCGGGTGAACAGATCGTTAGGGGCCAACTGGACGTTGCACGATCTGCGGCACACATTCGCGATCCGCGCACTGGATGGTGGGGTGCCGATGCACGAGGTGCAGGACCTGCTCGGCCACGCGTCCCTCGACACGCTCGCCGTCTACAGCAGGCCACGACTCGAGGATGTTGTCGCTCACCACCGTGCAGTGTTCGGTCCCTCCGTCGACCAAGACCCACACGGCGGCCTGGCCAGCTACGACCCGGGGGCGTTGTCGACGGTGTTGGGCAGGGACCGATGATGGCCGGAGTCAAACAGGGCACCCGCCGCAGTCCGAATCCGCTGCTCGAGGTGTCGCCGGGTCCGCCGCGCCCTGCGCCGATCACCGAACTACCGCTGCCCATGCGGTGGGCCACCGCAACCGCTGATGACATCCAGCAGGCGGTCGAGAACCATCAACTGGCAGCATGCCAGCGCACCGGTCGAGGACACCACGCAAGCACCATGACACCGGCGAAACGCAACTGGGCGGCCGGCTCAGGCAGAGGAGCTCGGGCGGTGCTTGACTACCTGGCCGCTCTGCCGGGCGATACGTGGAACGACCGGTGGCTGCTGCTCGACGCCGCGACGTCGGCGCGCGGGCGCCGACGAGCTGGTCACGAGGACTGGCAGACCGTTGTGCAACCCGGCTGCGCCAAACCTCTGCGGGATACTTTGACGGCGGGGTTGACCGTGATGGTCGTCCTCGACATCCTGCGACCGTCCTTCGCTTGGCAGCAGGGCCGCCAGCTCGGCCTGTTCCACACGATTGGCGAATATCGCGACCTCGACAACGCGGCAACCATCGGCGCGCGAATCGATCAACTTCTCGGCAGCACCACGCTCAGCAAGCGAGTCCGGCACACGCTGGGCAAAATCTTGGCGCACACCGGCAAGACGATCCGCCAAGTCACCGCGCAGGACCTGCTGACCATGGATGCGGCCTTGACCCCGCTGCGACTGCATAGCTCGCATCGACGCTCGATCGAGCACCTGTGGCGGGTGCTGATGGACCTGGGCTGGATCACACATGAATCCGTGGCCTGGCCGGTGCAGCGGGGCCGCGAGCCGCAACTGTCGGCCGAGGAACTGATCGACCGCTACGAGCTCCGCAGTCCTCATCGTGAGCTCTTCCTCGAGTACCTGAAACAGCGCCGGCCGAACCTGGACTACTCCACCTGGCGCAGCCACGCCCAGATCCTGATCAAGAACTTCTGGCTGGACGTCACCTCTCGCCACCCCGACCTGCCGACCCTCGCTCTGACACGCGAGATCGCCGACGAGTGGAAGCAAGGCATCAGAATCCGGCAGAACGGCGAGCTGCGAGTCAACCACCTCAACCAGCTGTTCATCGTCCGGGCGTTCTATCTCGACCTCGCCCAGTGGGCGCTGGAGGACTCCTACTGGGCGCCCTGGGCATGCGCCTCACCCATCAGCCGGCACGAGGTGGCCGGTTACGCCAAGCTGCGCCGCAAGCAAGTTGCGCGGACACAGCAACGGACTCGCCAGATCGCGCCGGTTCTCCCGCAGCTACTCGCACAAGCGCGGAAGGACCGCCACGCGTCGGCCGAGTTGCTCGCCGCGGCCGCCGCGGCCGGCCATGGTGGCACCATCAGCGTTGCCGGTGATACCTGGACGGTCCGACGGGCCCGGCCCAGCGGACCGGTTCGCATCGACTGCGCAAACCACAAGTCGCGCAACCTCAGCTACGAAGAGGACGCAGCTTTCTGGTCATGGGCGCTGATTGAGACATTTCGGCTCACCGGAATCCGGTGCGAGGAGCTACTCGAACTGACCCATGTGTCGATCGTTCCTTACCGGATCCCTTCAACAGAAGAAGAGATCCCCCTCCTGCACATCGCACCCAGCAAGACCGACGAGGAACGCCTCCTTGTCGCAGGTCCCGAACTCGTGCACGTACTCTCCGAAGTCATCCACCGCGTCCGCGGCGGCCACCAAGACATCCCGCTGACGCCACGATGGGACCCGCACGACCACGAGTGGAGTCCTGCACTGCCGCACCTGTTCGCCAAGTACTGGGGTCCCGAACTCCGGCCAATCTCACCCGACACCGTCTGGACATTGATACGCAGGTGCGCGGAACGCGCCAACATCATCATCGACGGACAACAAGTCCACTTCACCACCCACGACTTCCGGCGCGTCTTCGCCACCGACGCCCTGGCCAGCGGCCTGCCACCGCACATCGTGCAGGTCCTGCTCGGCCACAAGAGCATCGCCACCACACAGGGCTACGCGGCGATCTACCCTCAAGACGTGATCCGCCATCACCGCACCTGGATCGGCCAGCGACGGCTCACCCGGCCCAGCGAGGAATACCGTCGCCCGACCCCCGCGGAGTGGGAAGAGTTCGAAGGCCACTTTGTGAAACGCAAGGTCAGCCTCGGCAGCTGCGGCCGCGCCTACGGCACCAACTGCCACCACGAACACGCCTGCCTGCGCTGCGCGCTGCTCCGACCCGACCCCGCCCAGGCCGATCGGCTCCGCGAGATCATCACCAACCTGCATGCCCGCATCACCGAAGCCGAACAGAACAACTGGCTCGGCGAGGTCGAAGGACTGAAAGTCAGCCTCACCGGCGCACACGAGAAACTCGAGCAGATGGAACACCAGACCACGGCCGACGGTCCCGTCCTGCTCGGCCTCCCCACCATCCACCATCACTGACACGTCCGATGTCGGTCGCGGGATCCGCATTTGCCGGTCTAAGGTCTAATGCGATGAGCATCAAGAGCAGTGCACCGCCGGCGCCCCGCCTCGCCAGCATCCGAGCCCGGTGGCTGAGCGCCGTGACTGCCGCCCTCCAAGACGATCAGGTAGTGGCCGGCGCCGCCCTCGTTGGCTCTCTGGGCGCCGGTGGCGCCGACGACTGGAGCGACATCGACCTCCTCATCGTCGTGGAGGACGCACATCTCAACGACTACGCGACACCCGGCCGCCTCCCCAACGGCCGCGGTCGACTGGCCTTCGCCATCGACGCCCGCCACAACGGCCCCTTGGCACGAGAGCGGTGAGCGCTCAGTACGTCGTGGATGGGCTTCCGCTGTGGATCGACTGGCACATCCACCCGCTCTCCCTGGCGCGCTGGCCTTCCGACAGCACGATCATCGTCGACCGGCGCGCCATCGACCGGACCTCGGCCACCTTCTCCGAGTACCTCACCCGCGGCCAGCACGAGTCGGCCACCCCGAAGAGCTCCAATGATGAGCAGGCCATGCGGCTTGCGCTCGTCCCGATCGCGGGAAAGCAACTTGCCCGCCGCTCACCAGAGACGGCCCGGACGATCGAGTTCCTCGGCGGCCCCCATACGCCTGACGGCGATTGGAAAGACCACCTCGCCGCCCTGCGTCAGCTGCTTGACCAGTTCGCGACACTCGGGCGCCTCGACAGCCTCTCGGCCGGGCACGCCTATGTCGATTTTCTGGAGAAGTCCCTTGCGCTGACTCACACCACCACCGTCAAGCAGTCCGACCTGCCTGATCACGAACCACTGCTGGAGCACTAGTTCGGATAAGGTGCCGCCGCTGCAGCTGACCCCGGTGACCGCCGACCCCGAGGAGGCCAGAGAGTGGTTCGAGGTCTTGCCGGCCGCGATGGGTGTGGAGGGTCTGGTCGTGAAGGGTGCCGCGACCCGCTACACCCCGGGGCGGCGCGACGCCTGGGTCAAGGTCAATTCTATTGGGGTGGCCAGTGTTCGGTTGGGTTAGCTCTGACTGAACCTGCAAGGTCAGGCGGCGAGTCGTTGCCGCGCGACGGTGCACGACAGGTGTCGTGCACGACTGGAGTTGTGTAGTGACGAGCTCGCCTTCATTGGTCGGTCTCGGCGGAGCGTCCCTGTGGGACGGTCCAGGACAATGTGTATCGCCAGAACAGGCCGCGTCTGAGCCGGGCGCCGGGCAGGATGGGTTCAGCGGTGAGGGCGATCTCCTCGAACGAGTCCGCGGCCATGGCGGTGGGGGCGGTCATATGCGTTGGGGTTTTGCTTGATCGTCGCGGATGCGCGACGGCGCCGACGATCGGATTCAGGATCAGCGAGGCAATCGACCATGGAAGGTCTGCGCGCGCTTCTCGGCTGATGCCGACCACCACGAGTCGGCCACCCGGGCGCAGCAATCCGCGCGCCTTCTTGAGCGTGGCTTGCAACGGCAGATGATGCAGCACCGCCACGAAGGTGATGAGGTCGTAGCGGTTCCTGTGGGACTCGTCGAATGGTTGGGTCAGGATGCGGACGTTGGCGAGGTCTGCGGTTGTGCGCCGAGCTTGCTCCGCGGTCGGGGCATCGGGCTCGATGCCAGTAACTGCGGGAAAGACGCTGGCAAGCCGGCGGACAAGGTTGCCTGTCCCGCAGCCCACGTCCAGGGCCTCCGTTCCACCGGCCGCGCGGACACGACGTGCATGGTGGAGGACGAGTGCGGCATATGCGTCGTTGTGGGACCAGGGATGGGCGTCATTGAAGCGAGCCACGGCGGCCAGCGCTCTCTGGAAGGCACGAGACATAGTGCGACAGTATCGACGGATCTCCGTTCCGCCTGAGCGTCAAGTAGGCCGGGCGTTGAGCTGAGTCATCAATTCGCGGTTGGCCGCTCGGGCCGCGGCGAGTTCATCGCCACGTTCTTCGAGCTGGCGGCGCAGCTCGAGGAGTTGTTGCTCGCGATCGGCGAGTGCATGCTGGAGGCTGCGGACGTCGTCGGGTGCGCCCAGGCCACTGTTGAGAAAGACGTCCTCACCAAGGCTCTCTGACGGCCGGTTTTCCAGGGTCCGGACGTGCTGCTGCAGGGCAAGTCGTTACGAGCGGATGAGGATCGTCCTCGTCGAGCGGTCTACGTTCTCATTGCATGGCGTACATCCACTCACTCGTTGCCCTCGCCGAAGGACATGACCAGCCCGGCTCCGATCGCGTTGCACATCACGCTGGTTCGTCCGGATCGCGCATCGTCCATTCGAGCGGCAGCGCCGCGAACCACATCACATCGATGCGCTCGCACCGCCACACGCTGTGTGCGCGCATCGTTCCCTCGTGCACGAACCCCGCGCGGCGGGCCACCGCAGCTGACGCTTCATTGTCCGCCTCGACCGTCAGGAAGGCGCGAGCTGCGCCGAGCTCGAACAACCACCGTGTGAGCAGAACCACCGCCCGAGTCGCATACCCGCGCCCTCGCGCGCTCGGCCCGATCCAATAGCCGAACTGCGCTACGTCTGCCTTCGACCAGTCATCGACGCCGCAGCAGCCGACCAGGCCACCAGAGGCTGCGTCCGTGATCGCGAATGCAACACCAGATGGTGGCTCCGCCGCGCCGAACGCCCGCCAGCTCGACGCGAACTCGTCGATGATCGCTTCAGCGTCCTCGATCGAGAGCGGCGGAGCCGGTCGTCCGAGTCGGTCGTGGGCCCCGTTGTAGCGTCGGATCGCTGGATCGGCGAATGCTTCCGCCATGAACCCGGCGTCATCTCTCGACCACGACCGGAGAGTGACCACACCATCCGAGAGCGCCACCACCGGACTGTCGGCATCCGCTGCGCGCACGTCTATCGGCTCCCTTGGTTCCGGTTTACCCTGCACATGTCGCACGCTACGGACTGAAGCGAACCGACCGCAGCTCAAATACCGGTCCCTGCTCGCCGGCCGCCTCTGCACCGGCGAGGGCAGATGTCCGTGGAATCTCGGTCGTTCGGCTCAGTCGGAGGCACGGGGCGATGTCGAGCAGGCCATAGCACCGTGGACGGTGTCGCGCACCTGGCGAATGCCACCCAGCGCGACAGTGCACGACACAGAATCGAGCCCTCTGAAAGGTCAAGCACCGCGCGACCCGTGAGGTCATCGTCGGCGGGGTGCTGGGCTCGATCACCCGCCCGGAGGTCGTCATCGCCGGCCTCTACACCGCCGATTCCGAGCTGACAGTTGTCGGACGCACCGTTGCGCTCAGGCCTGAGCAGTCGGCCCAGCTCGCCGCCGTACTGACCCCCGCGCGCCGCCGCCACCCGTGGCCGGACGAGATCAGCTCCTACCGGTGGGGAGGACCGGACTCGAAGAAGCCGTTGATCAAGGTCGACCGGACCGTCGTGGTCGAGGTCACCGCCGACGCCGCGACCCAGGCCGGGCAGGCCCGGCACGGGATGCGGTACGTGCGCCTGCGCCCGGACCTACGGCCCGAGGACCTGCCCGTGCTTGCGGCCGAGCTTGGCGCCGGCTGATCGGACCTGGATCGTGGAAGGGTGGAGATAGACGCCTCGGTCGTTGAGCTGTACGGGCTGCCACCGGAGCAGTTCGTGGCCGCCCGCAACCAGCTCGCAAGAGCGGTCCGAGGCCACGGTGACGAGGTGGCCCCCGCGGCGATCGTTGCCCTGCGCAAGCCCACGATCGCTGCCTGGCTCGCCAACCAGCTCGTCCGCGCCGACCCCGACGGTATTCATGCCCTGACAGAGTTGGGGGAGCAGCTGCGCGAGACCTATCTGACCGCCGACAGCGGGCGTCGGCGCGAGCTGACCCGGCAGCGCCACGACCTGGTCGGCGATCTCGTCCACGTCGCGAGCTGGCGTGCCGCCGGTGGTCGGCGCGTCACCGCGCAGACCACGGAGCGGTTGACCGAAACTCTCGACGCCGCCCTCGTCGACCCCGGCGCTGCCCAGCTGTTGCGGACCGGGCAGCTGTCCAGCGCGCTACGCCATGTCGGGTTCGGAGTGGTCGACGAGAACGGCGACCCGGCCCAGCTCGCCCCGATCAGGCCCCGCGTCGTTCGCCGCTCCCAACCTGCGTCCAAGGCCCCGACGCCCAAGCCTGCCAAGCGCGCCACTGCACCAACCGAAAGCCGGGCCAAGGTCGACCGGACCCTCGCGCAACGCCGGGCCGCGCAGCAGAAACGCCTCGGGGCGGCCGAAGCCGACTACACCGCAGCCGAGACCGACCGCGACCAGGCCGAGCGGCTCCTCGACGCGCACCAGCACCGGATCGCCGACCTGCAAGCCGACCTCGACCGGCTCAACGACCAACTCGAGCAGACCCGCCAAGCCCTCCGCGACGCCCGCAAACAACTCCCGCGACTCCAACGCGCCTTCCACCACGCGGCCCGCAACGCCGCCGCCGTCCGGAAACGCCGCGACACCGAGCAGCAGCGGCTGAACGCGCTGGAACCCTGAGCCCAGCGCCCGATTCGTGTGAGGCTTGGCGCATGGCGGCCGAGCATTTTCGTGACAGCCGATCAGTGATCGACAAGTTGTACGCGGGGTTGGAGACCCGGACCCGGACGATCGGGCAGGCCTTCGGAATCCTCCTGCACAGTTGGACCTGAACGGCGGCGTCGCGTTCGGGGTCCTCAAGCGCGGAGCGGCCGAGGGCTCCAGTTGGCGTACTTGCTACTCGGTCGAGCCGCCGCCGGGGTTGCGGCGGTTCAGGTCGGCTGTGCGGACCTGTTCGGCCGAGGCCGCAAGGGCGGAAACCCGGCGGGCCAGGTCCGGGTGGTTCGCGCTCAGCGCGGAGCCGGCCTCGAGCAGGGGGGCGACGAGTTCGGCGGCGTCGTTATTGCCGAGCGCGTCGTTCACCCTGGCGACCAGCCGTGCATGCTGGCCGGCGCCGGCCGCACCATCGGTACCTTCTGTGGCGGGCAGTGCTGTGATCTGGCCGGCGATGCTGCGCAGTACGGCGGCGTTGTCGCGGGCCCATCCGGCCACCGCACGGTCCCCTGCCCGGCGGTCGCGTGTGGCGCGCATCCGCTGGTCACGGGTGGTCGTGTGTGATTCGGCGCCGTCGCGTTGCGTCCGCAGGTAGCGTGATTCGGCGGCCTGCCGGCTGGACACTCCGAGCGCGGGGGCGATGTCGGTCCACGTCACGCCCCGCTGGCGAGCGGCGGCGACCAACGTCGGTTCCCAGCGTGCGAGATAGGCCCGTAGCCGGCGCAGTTCGGTCAGGGCGACCAGGAGCCGGTCGGCGGCCACAGTCTCGCCGGACGCGCCGTCGTGGTCCGGCCCTGCGGTCGCCCCCACTGCGTCGAGATGGGCCACGGTGTTCTCCAGCAGCCTCAGCGCGTCACCTGCTGATGGCGCGTCACGCTCCGGCCCCGCGGGGGCCGTGGCCTTTCTCCGCCGACGTTCCGACACGAATCCTCCAAGCATCCAATGTGTCATCCGAATCTTGACGAGCGCTCTTGTCAACGTTTCGATGACATGCTATATCGGGAAGTGGTGCTGAGCACTACACAGAACGCGAGACAGGTTCACACCCAAGGGGCCGACAGGAGGTACAGGCAAGATGTTGATCCGAACCGATCCGTTCCGTGAGCTGGACCGCCTCACCCAGCAGTTCTTCGGAGGTACGAGTACGCCGGGCACCTGGGCGCGGCCGAATCCGATGCCGATGGACGCTTACCGCGCCGGCGACCAGTACGTCGTCTCGTTCGACCTGCCCGGTGTAGCGCTGGACGCGATCGACCTGGATGTCGAGCGCAACGTGCTGACCGTGAAGGCCGAACGGCGACCACCCGAGGTCGGCGAGGACGTCGAGATGCAGGTGTCGGAGCGCCGCTCGGGGTGTTCTCGCGGCAGCTGTTCCTCGGCGAGACCCTGGATGCCGATCGGATCGAGGCCGAGTACGACTCCGGTGTGCTGATGCTGCGGATCCCGATCGCCGAGCAGGCCAAGCCACGCAAGATTGCCATCGCCAACACCGGCAGCGAGCACAAGCAGATCGACGCCTGACCGACGGAGGCCGTCGTAGTGCGTCGCCGTGAAGGCAGAGGCAGTGTTGGGCTTGGCTGAGTGCGCTGGGCAAGGCGCGAGGAGTTGGTGAGTGCAGATGTCTGAGACAACCATGGCTGCAGGTCTGGCCGATGAGCTCGACATGTTCTGGGACGGCGTAGGTGACGACCCGGAGCTGTTGCGCGCCGAGTTCGACGACCTGATCGCCGCCTGCTGGGATGACTCACCGCCCGCGCCGCCGAGCCGGCCGCGCCGCCCGGGCCCTAAACCCCGGCCGGCGCGGCCGCCGGGGCGGACGACAGCTTGTCCTGACCCGCACGGACCGCTGCATAGCCTCGAGGCCCGGCAGCGTGGACCCCCGCGGTGAATCCGGGAGATCCACCGCCTGGTTCCGGCATCACCGACCCGAAGCTCGGGTTCGACGTCCTGGTGGCGCTGCTGCCGCGGCCTCTCACATTGACAGGAGGTGATATCTCAAGCCGAGAACCGCATGTACGAGGGACCGGCGATGTGGTCGCTTGCGACTCCTTTCCTCTATGCGTCTTCAGCCACCGACGCCCTGTCCTCTTGGACGCGACAAGTCACGCAGCACCGTGGTTCTAATGACGTCCCGGGCGCTGCTCGGCCACCCGCCACATCGCCCCGTCCCACCTCCCGCGTCCCTCCCGCACCCACCGTGTTGTCCTTTGACCCCGACCGATCCATCCACCAGGGGTGGAGACCATGATGACTACTCCCCAACCCGACCGTGACACCTTCCGGACACAGACACCCCCTAGCCCGTGGGCGACCCCGCCGGCCAGGGGCGCAGGTAGCGTCGCCGAGCTGGGCGACGGACCATTTCCGGCGCGGGTGGACGTGCTGATCGGCGGCCGCTGGATGACCACCACCGCTCACGCGGTCCGGCACGGCCGCCGTGGTGCCCAGGCACTCATCGGTCAATCAGGCCGACTGGTCTGGATCAGCATCGATCGGGTCCGTCGAACCCACCAGCGCCACACAACCAGGCACGAGGCGCACCTTGACCGCGACACCACTCACGCCGACGGTTCCGGAGACGACGAGTTCGGGAGGGACGGGTCATGACATCGACCGGGCACACCGACCTGTACAAGGTCCTGGGAGTGTCGTCGGACGCCGACGCGCACCAGCTCGACCAGGCATTCCGGGCACTGGCCCGACAACACCATCCCGACGCTAGAACCAGCGACCAGGCCGGCGAGAACACCACCGGGCAACCCGGCGACAGTCAACGGTTTCAAGAGATTCTGGCCGCCTACGCCGTCCTGCGCGATCCGGTGGCCCGCGCGGCCCACGACCGCGCGACGCACGCCGTGGCCCAAACAGCACGCACGAGCCTCGCCGAGCCCGCTCCGCCCGGCCAACCGGCGATGTCATCGCCTCGTGCCGAGCCGCCGCTTCGGGTCGGCCCCCTTCACTGGGCACCAGCCACCCCTGGACGCGGCAGACCGCCAGACGCGCACGTGGGTCACCGGCGGGCATCCCGGCCGCCGACGAAGGAGTCGCCATGAGCTTCCACGCCGACGCGGCCGCCGACCTCCTGGCAGCCGCTGCACTCCCAACCCTCGACGGGCACCCCAACACGGCCTCGATCGAGATGGCCCGGGTCCATGCGACCCTCGCCCTGGCGGAGTCGATCGACCGGGCAACCCAAACACTCGCCACAGCCATCGCGAACCTGGAGACCCGCACAGCACGCGACGCCGCAGCCAGTAGATGAGATCTCGCCGAAGGCCTTGTCCGAAGCGGGCCAGAAACAAGACCGGGAAGCACATTACGAAGGCGTACAGCGTGCCTTCGAGACGTCGCTGGCCAAGCTCGGCCTGACCAGAAGAGGAAGAGGTGGCGGCCAAGATGACGCTGCGACGCGAAGCGTTCCTCAATCACGTGAAGGAACGCGGCGAATACGGCACTACGGAGGAAGCCGAGCGCGCGGCCCGCGTGGTGCTCGCCCTGCTCGGCGCGCATCTGGTCGGCGACGTCCGCGCCCATCTCGCCGCGCGCCTGCCGGAGGGCTTTGCCCTGATCCTGCTCAACCCGCTGCAGAGCGCCGAACCGCTACCCCCGGAGCGGTTCGTCCGGGCGACCGCCGCCTGGATCGAGGGCGCCACCGAACAGACCGCGGCCTGGGACGTCAGCGCCGTGCTGTCCACCGTCGCCGACGCAGCCGACGATGACCTGCTGAAGCAGATCCTGCTCCAGCTCCCCGACGGCTACGACCTCCTCTTCGGCCACCCCCAGCCCATCTGACCATGATGGCTGGTGCGCGCCCAGCGGCGCATGATGCCTGAGGATCGTGATGCGGTTCGTGGTGCGAACTCACGGAGACCCATAAGGAATCTTACGGGCGGTGCAGGCGGCCCTGTGAGCAAAAGCGCTGGTAGAGAGCAGATGCGACGCTGTACGTCTTCCTCGTAATGAGAGGGTCGACGGTCTGGGTTCAACGGTCCTTTGTGACCTGGCGAAGGCCGGCGATCTCCATCGCATCCGGGCCGGTCGGTGCCCGGGCGACTGCGCCGATCGGGTTGAGATAGGGGCCCCGGCACCGCCGGACAATCAAGCGCTGCCCGTTCGATTCGGACTACTCGCCCGCGAAGCCGATGATGGCGGCCCCAGCGAAGTAAACTCGCCGAGAGTCCAGCGGAAGGTCGGTCCGTGCGCACAAAACCGCAGGCGCGCACCTGATGTCGAATACCTCTGCAAGCACCTGCACAACGCCACCAGCTCAACTTCCGTGACAGCGACTTGCTAACAGCGGCTCAGCGATGATCAAAAGTACTGACGTGTTATCCCTCGGCGCGCCGGCGCCAGTAGGCCAGGTTGTCGCGAATCACGACGATGTCAGGGTGGTCCGGGCCAAGTAGCCGCAGCTGGTCGGCGAGCAGTTCCTCGATCGTTGTGGCCGCGCCTGCGGCATCCCCGGCCTCTCCGCGCCAGTAGGCCAGGTTGCCGCGGGTCACCAGGATGTCGGGATGGTCCGGGTCCAGGACTTCTAGTTGGTCGGCAAGAACCTCCTTGAGAACGGTGACCGCGCCTGCGTGATCGCCGCCCTTGCCGCGATAGCGGGCCAGGCTCCGGCGGCTCTTGAGCGTGTCGGGGTGGTCGGGGCCTAGGACTCTCACCTGATCGGCGAGAAGTTCCTCATAAGCGGCGGCCGCGGATACAGGCTGCCCGGCGTGTTCAGAACAGAGGGCCAGGCTGGCGCGGGTCTTGAGGGTGTTGCGTGTGGTCGGGGCCCAGGACGCTTACCTGGTCGGCGAGAAGTTCTTTGAGAGCGGTGGCGGCGCCCGCGTGGTCGCCGGCCGCGTCGCGTACCCATCGCCAGTTTGTATAGCGCAACCATTCTGGTTACATTGGCTGTACGCGAGAGGAGTCGACACCGTGTCGAACGAACTGCACTACGAAGTGATGACCGTGCGCCGTGAAGGCGTGACGCGGGATCTGCCTGAAGGTGATGTCGAGCTGCGGTGGGTGGCGAACAGCGCCACGCTGATCTGGGGTGAGCGGGACGCCGTTCTGGTGGACACGTTCACCACCGTCGAGCAGAACGAGCGGCTGATCGAGTGGGTCCGCGGGCACGACAGGAAGCTCACCGCGGTGTACCTCACGCACGGCCACGGCGACCACGTGTTCGGTATCGGGGCGCTGCGTGGAGCGTTCCCGGAGGCTCGCATCCTGGCCACCGAGGGAACGATCGCACAACTGCGCATCCAGGCCTCGCCGGAGTACGTCGCGGGCTTCTGGGAGAAGCTGTTCCCGGGTCAGATCCCTGCGATCGAGTTCCCGGAAACCCTCGACAGCGACACCTTCGAGCTCGAGGGAAACGAGCTGCGGATCATCGAGACAGGCCAAACCGACACCGAGTCGACCACGTCGCTGTGGGTGCCCAGCCTCGGCTTGCTCGTCGCCGGCGATGTGGTCTACAACGCCACTTATCCGTACCTCGCCGAGACCACCCCGGCCACTCGGCAGAACTGGATTCACGCTCTGGAGCAGCTGAAGGCACTGACTCCTGCCTTCGTCGTCAGCGGGCACAAGCAGCCGCAGAACGGCGACTCGCCCGCCGACATCGACGCGACCATCGACTACCTGCGCGATGTCGACGAGATCGCGGCGACCTCCGCGGACGCCCTCGACTTCTACCGGAAACTGCTCGCCAAGCAGCCGGGGCGAACGAACGTCGGTTCCGCATGGGGTACAGCGAAACTCGTCACGGGAGCTCCGGTCGCCGGACAAAGCGCATGAGCGCGAACTCCCGACTGGCGCTCGCCGTTCATTCGCTGGAATGGATCGAGCTGCGCGCCAGACTGAACAACGGCGCAGCGACCTCGGACGGCATCGCTGGCAGCGTGAAGACGAATCCGGTCCTGATCCGCCGATTGCTGGGCCGCCTCAGAGAGGCCGGACTCGTCCATTCCCAGCGTGGAGCCAACGCGGGCTGGGTACTGGCCCGGCCCGCTGACGAGATCACCTTGGCCGACGTACGTCGTGCGCTCGACGACGGGCCGTTGTTCGGCTTGCACACCTCGCCGCCGTCCGAGAACTGCCCGATCGGCCGCAGTATCCGGCCCACCCTCGGCGAGGTCTACCGCGAGGCGGAACGCGCAGCCGACGAACGCCTCGCCACCGTCACGATCGCGGCATCACTGGATGCGACGCTGGCAGCATCCCATTACACGGTGGAGAACGGCTTTCAATGACGGCGGCGGCTTCGCGGAAACTGCGGGCAGCACCGTCAGCTTCAACACCGCGCAGTTCACCGCCGGCTCCACCGCACCCGGCTCCGCGCAGCTCTAACGCCCGCAGCGCGCGTCGCATGAGCCTTCGAAGTCCGACATCGATCAGCTGCTGATCAACTCCGGTGGTCCAGCGAACGTCCGGACGATCGAAGTGCCGACCAAACCGCGCACGTGGGCGCCGGGCATCCAGTGACCAATCATGTCCCCAACCGCCGCGATCGCCCCGGTTCCTACTCGTGGTGCGGGACGTGGTGCGAAACGGCGAAGAAGCATGAGAATCCCGGCTGGTCGGTGACCACTCAACCGGAAGTGCCTCATGAGAGCGGGCGAAGCGTCCTCCTCGTAATGAGAAGGTCGTCGGTTCGATTCCGGCAGCGGCTCCACGTCTGACCCCACAGGTCAGAGGCCACTCTCCGACGCTGGGGGTTCGTCGTCCGAGCCCTCCGCACCCTCTGCCGAGCTGTCTGGCCGCAACGTCCGGATCTGCCGATGTGCGGACGCGGTGTCCGAATCTGAACCGACCAAGGACATACCGTTGACACATGGCCGAGGTCCGGATCGTCGGCGCGGAGGTTCGGACGGAGCTCGACGTGCACCGAAGCCTCGAGCGGCAACTTGAGTTTGGCGAGTACTACGGGCGAAATGTCGCCGCGCTGCGGGATCGTCTCCTGACGGACGTACCGCGGCCAGTGCGTATCGTCTGGCTCGACTCGCGCATCAGTCGATCGCGGCTCGGCGAGGAGGTCTTCGACAAGATCGTTGGGGTCTTTGCCGAGGCGGCGGCGCAGGATCTCGCGTTCGGTTGGAACGAACGATTCGAGTTCGAGCTTCAATGACGGGCGCCTTGAGCCAGCCAGCTGGAGTAGCCAGTCGCACGGATCTGCCGCGATACGCGCGGTCCTGCCCGATGAGCGGTTCCTAACCGCGGGTGATCCCGAACCCGCTCGGATCCTCTTCGAACTGTTCGCAGCCGTCATGCTCGAACCGAGCACAGCCATCGAACGAAGACGACGCAGAGGAGCAAACGCCCCAGTCGGCACCGATCCGGCCGCCCAGAGCCAACCAGTGAACGCAGCCACCGCACTGCTGCCAGTACCATTCTTCTCGATACCCCGGGTCTCCAGTGCGACGGTTCAAGCGCTCCCCCCAGCGCGAGTGGATCGCCTTACGCTGTTGTTCGTCCACGTGCCGGAGTGTCGCACGGAGACGACCGCTCATGCCGCGGAGAGTGAATCGCGGTCATGCCGAATTCAGGATGTCTCCTCGCTGGCGTGTCTGCGTCTTTCACGCTCATGCCGTGACGAGGCGCGAGCCGGTCAGTAACCTCGGACTCGTGTCCAGCAAGTCAGAGCGACGGGCGGCGCGCTCGATAGTCGCGGATTACCACGACGCGCAACTGGCTGACCTGGTCGCCCATGTCGGGGCCGCCATCGATCGCTACCGTGCCAGCGAACTTGATGCGTTCGACGTCGATCGAGTCCTCTTCCAGTACTCTCGCGCGGCAAAAGAACTGTGGAAGTTCTGCAACTACCTACAAGTCGAGGTGGCAGCGGCCATGATCCAGGAGCAGCCACCCAACGACTGGTGGGAACGCGGAGCGCCAAGAGAGCGATGACGACAGGCGGCTCCGCGGCTCCGAACACGCCCTCATCTGCCGCTGTCCGTGCGCGGTCATGCCCCGTGAGCACTACGCGGGGAGGGACGTGGCATGGTGCTCGCGTGAACGAGGGCCAGGAAGGCAGTGCGTTGCGGGTGCCCGACGCTGAACTGGAGTTTGGGCCAGACTTGGTCATGCACGATCGGGGTCAACTGTTCACGGGCATCGCCGTCGAGGTCATGGTGGACGGCGCCCGTAGCGAACTCTCTTATGTCGACGGTCTACAGCATGGACCGGCTCGGGACTCGGATGCCTCAGGACGGCTCCGAGCCGAGGACTTCTGGCGTGCCAACGTTCGCCATGGCGTGAGTCGTACCTACGACGACATCGGTGCTGTGATCTCAGAGCAGTGGTGGGATCACGACAGGAGGGTGAACGCTCCACCGTCTGACGCATAAGGCTCCCGGCCATGCCTCTCAGTCCCGCGCCGGACGAAACGTCCGCTCATGCCGCCGACAGTGAAAGCCCGGAACTGCCGATGTGCGGACGCGCTAGGTCGGGCAGACTGGCCACATGTCGGTGACCGAAGCAACGTTCGCGGATCAACTGGTCGCGGAGGCTCCTGAGGCCAGAGCCGTCGTAGATGAGCACCTTCTCGACCAGGACGGCGAGCTGCTCCTGCATCTGTTGATGTCGGATCTCCTCCGATTCGTCGTGCAGAAGTTTCATGGCGGTGAGCGCGATGTCGCCCGACGATGCTTGGATTTCGTGGATCGAGCCCTCCGCGACGGTGACGAGAGCGTTGCTAACGCCGTCGCTGTGTCGTTCGTGGAAAACGTCGGCTCCGGCCCCGGAGAGACGGACGCGTTCGTAGCCTCTTGGCCCACGGCCCTGCTCGCTGAGAAGGCCAGACAAGACGCTTGGCGAGAGTGACCGCCACACGCGCTCGCAGCGCCCACCTTGCGAAATCGATCCGACATCCGCACATGCCGCCGAGAGTGAAGCGCGACCAATGCCGATGTGCGCGCGTCACTGCCAGCCGACCCGACGGAGAGTCAGATCGATCTCCTGATCGCTGGCGTACCACTTCCAAGAGCGCAGCTCGACCAAGCGGATCAATCCGAGGAGCGCCACAGGGTCGTCCGCGACGTACTCCTCGTCACCCCTGTGTGCGATCACTCCGTCTCCAACGGCGGCAACTTCGAAGCCGAGCGACTCGATGGCCAGGATGGCCGGAACGACGGTGTTCCCGGCTTGAGCTAGGCGTCTTGTCATGGCCGCATGATGGCATCCGAGACGTCCGGATCAGCCGCGTTCCGCGCGCTCATAGCCGATGAGCGCATGTGCCAAACGCGCGACTGCGATGATGTCTCCGTGACGCGCGACCGATTTGCCGACCGCCTGGATGCGTCGACCTACGAGGAGGACGACCAGACTGTGGGTGTGTTCGAGTCCAGCCCGGCGGAGCAGGACTCACTCTGGCTGTCTGGTCGGCTATTTCATCGCTTGACCGGCGTAGCAGAGGCCTACGAGCTGCACACCCTTCCAATGCTGGGCGGTTCCGAGCCCGTGCGGCTAGACCCGCTGCGATGCGAGTCGCTCCTCGACGAGCTGGCGTTTGTAGCCGATCGGCTGAACGATCCGTTGGCGGTTAAGACCGCACAGGTCATCGCCGACTACGTTGCCCTTCGCACGAGGCGGCCAGCATGGGCTGGCCCAATCACCTTCGAGGGCGACTGACCGAACGTCCTCAACTGCCGCAGATAGTACGGCTCGGTCATTCCGAGGAGAGTGCGGGCCGCGGCCACTGGCTGATTGCCGATCGGTCCCCAACGAGATGGTTGCGACCTTCCCATGTCCCCGGCGGATGGTGTTGGATTTTGGCGGGATCTGGATCGAACTTATCGGGAGGATGTCGATGGACCTCACTGCGACCTGGGCTGTCACCTCGGAACCTGACCGGTTCGCCGCACACGCTCGCGACGGTATCGCCCCGCTCCTCGACTGGTCGCCGACGGAGGACGCCGGCAACGTTCGTGCGCCGTGGGGCGTGCTTGGGTGTCGTCAGATCGACCTCGATGCATCAGCCGAACTCGTGCAGAGGTGGGCGAAGGCCGATGGCCCGCCGCTGCTGCTGATCGGAGTGTTCGACAGCGACGGGGCCGATGTCGTCTCTTATGGATCAACCGGCGCGTCGCGTACGTTCATCGATCTCGAGGGGTACGCTTCATCGATCTTCCCGGGGTACGCGCCGTTCGACGACGAGGGCAACATGCTCGAGGGGGCGGCGCGCGAGGAGCTCGAGAAGAGGTCCGAGCTCGAGTTCAACCGCGTGTGCGCGATGCTCCGGGACCACAGCTCACCGGCCACAGTCGCCGCTGCCGCGCTCCGTGACTGGGCGCTGGAGTCTGGCTTGGCCGTTGAGCCTGTCGAGCGCATCAAGGAGCTCCTGGGCCGCCGCGATGTCTTCGTCGAAGACACAGTCTGGGCCCTCCTCGCCGCACTCGGAGTGCGGGCATCCTGAGGATGTGCAAGCCGTCCGCGACGATTCTGGCGCTCTTGCCAGACGTCGCCGATCTGCCGCAGATAGTAAGGCGCCGTCATGCCGATGAGCGATCGCGCCATGGGACAGACTGTCGGCATGGATCGCGAGGGTCGTCAGGAACTCCACTACCGGGCTTTTGAACGCGACATCCCAGGCATCCGAAACCGCCTGGCCGCGGGGGACGACATCGGCCTGGCCGACAGGCAAGGCTTCACGGCTCTGCACTTCGCTGCGCAGCAGTCGCAGACCGAGGCGGTGAGCGTGCATCTAGTGTCGCGTGTCATTAATTAGGTAACGGTTGATGGTGGGTCAGTATGGAGTATGGCGAACCGTCCTGCTGCTGCGCTGGTGCTTCGTGAGGG
>NZ_JBEZYF010000049.1:0-68476 GCF_040638415.1 Kribbella sp. NPDC026596
GCCTCCGCCTGGAACTCGGCCTTGGCCAGCGCGAGCTCCTGGCGCGTCAGTTGTCCCAGGTCGGTGGTCAGCTGGGAGACCAGCTCGCCGACCGACCCGTCCATCGACAACCGATGCGAACCGCTGCCGGGTGGTGATCCGCTGACGGTCATCTCACAGCCCCGATCCCGGACCGAACCTGGGGGTGACGGGCGTTCCCGGATCCGGGTCGGGTGCTACCGGCGTGGGCGTCGGAGGCGGCGGCGTGGTCGGGGCGACCGGCGGGGCACTCATCGGCGCCGACGGCGGCGGGACGAGATAGTCATCGGTAGCGTCGCCGCCGACCGGCTGCTCTGTAAACCCGTTCCCGCTCGGCGATCCGACAGTGCTCGGGGTGACGGTGCTGCTCGACGTACGGGTGTCGCCTGACGCCAGCGCTCGTGTGAGGCGGCCGGCTACGACGCCGGCGGCCGCGGCGACCAGCAGGAACGTTCCGGGCTTGCGCCGCGCGAACCCGCGGACCTCTTCCAGCAAGTCACCCGGCTCGTGCTTCTGCAGGAAGTCCGCCGCCTGATCCGAGAAGTCCGCACCGTGCCGTGCCAACTGAGCGCCCAGACCGGACTGACCGTGCTCGGCCATCCCACGCAGCTCATCGCTCACCGAACGAAGTCCGTCGGCGGCCCGGTCCTTCTGCTGGCTCGCCTGCCCGATCAACTCGTCCCGTGCCTGACTCGCCAGCCGCCGGGTCTGCTCGACGGCATCCGACGTCACGTCCGATGCCTTCTCCTTGACGGTTCCCGCAACCTGACGAGCGGCCTCCGCCGATGTCTCCTTCAACTGCCCGGCTTCGTCTCGGGCTGTCTCGCTCACACCTTCCGTGGGTGGACGGTCGGCATCCATCCGATGGTTCGTCGTACGCGTCATGTGACGGCTCCTCCCAGGAGCGTTGATGGACGTCGCGAGGCCGCGTCTGATCCGCCGTCCGAGAACGACGGCAACAGAACGTGAAAGGGGGCGACCGACCAGGCCGAAGGGCGCAGCATCTCTGCCTCGCAACAAGGACTTACTGAAATGGCACTCTTCCGTACCACCACCGAAACTAGCTGCCCGGTACCCGCCACCAAACACGCAAACCAGGCAACTCGGGCGATCTTTCACAGACCTCGTACGCCGAGGACAGCCGGCGCGAGCCGTCGCCCAACGGATCGCTGTCAGGACTCGGTGCGCGGCTCTTGAGGCTCGCCGCAGGGCTGCAGCTAGTCCGATCCCGGCCCGGCATTCTGTGCGGCTGGTGATGGTGACTGGGTTGCTGGTGCGCTTGTCGTGGGTGCGTCGGTTGGCGCGGTGCTGGAGGGAGAGGTCGTGGGCGTGGGGTCGCTGGGCGTCGTGCTGGACCGGGCGGTCGTGCTGGGTGACGTGGTGGTGGGCGACGTCGTACTGGTCGGAGCAGTGCTCGGCGAAGGGGTGCCAGACTTAGACGGGCTTTGCGACGGCTGAACTGACGTGCTCGCAGTCGACTGACGCGCAGTACCAGGCTGGGTTGGGCCAGCGGTGGATGTAGTTCTCGTCGCGGCGGGCTTTGGTCCTGGCGTGCTTTGGGTCGGTTGGGGACCGACGTCGGTGGTTGGAGGCAGCCGCTTGTCGTTTTCGTTGAGTACGACGCCAGCCGTCACAGCCGCCGCCGTGGCGATGACGGCGATCAACCCCGCCACAAGGGATCTGTTTCGCATCCGATTGGGCGGCGCGCTGTCACCATCGCTGATGACGTCTTGCTTGGTGTCTAGAGCTGAGGCGGCAGGGACGGCCACGAGTGGCCAGGGGGCATGTCCGGGCGCCTGGGTACGCAAGGCGCCCGCGGCGATCTCGTCGGCCGTTGGACGGTCAGCGGGATCCTTGGCGAGCATCTGGAGCAGAACGGTCTCGAACGATCCACTGAGCTCGGGGCGGTTCGCGCTCGGTGGTGCGGGAGGAGTGTCGACGTGCTGGTACAGAATTGCCGCCGGGTGATCCGCCGTGAACGGCGGTCGACCGGTGACCAACTGGTAGAGCACACAACCGAGCGCGTACACGTCTGATGCCTTGCCGGCCTGCGCGCCTTTCGCTTGCTCGGGCGCGAGGTAGTGCGTGGTACCGATGATCTGGCCGGCCGCGGTGAGCGTGGTCGATCCTTCTCCTGGAAGGTGCGCGATACCGAAGTCCGCGACCTTGACGGTCCCGTCCGCCGCGAGCAGCAGGTTGCCCGGTTTCACATCACGATGGACGACGTCCTCCCGGTGCGCCGCGGCCAGGCCCATGGCGGCCTGTTCGACGATGTCGATGGCGCGGTCTTTCGGCAGGGTGCCGTGCTCGGCGAGTTCTTCGGCGACTGACCGGCCCTCGACCAACTCCATCACCAAGAAGAATCCGTCGTCGTGGTCGCCGAAGTCGTACACAGACACGACGTGCGCATCGCTCACCCTCGCGGCGGCTCGCGCCTCGCGATGGAATCGCTCAGCCGCTCTCACACCGTGATCGGTCGGCAACAGCAACTTGACGGCGACCAAACGCCCCAACTGCTCATCGGTGGCGCGGAAGACCTCTCCCATGCCGCCCCGACCAATTGAGGGACCCATTCTGTACCGCTTCGCAACCAGCATCCCGCCACCCGTACCCAATGCCATCCCCAGCCAACCTAACCAGGGGCCCAAGGTGGCCGCATGGGTGTGGGTACTGGTCGGGGCCAAACGAGCTGGAGGGACAGTTAGATGGCCGGGGATGTTGTTGATCTGATCATGCAGGACCACCGCGAGGTCGAGCGATTGTTCGACGAGCTCAAGGAGAATCCGGAGAAGCGTCCGAATTTGCTGCCAGTGCTGACGATCTTGCTGACCGCTCACAGTCGCGCCGAGGAAGCCGAGGTCTACCCGGTCGCGGCCGCGGAGGCCGGTGAGAAGGAAGAGGTCTCGCACAGCCAGCAGGAACATATCGAGGCGGACCAACTGCTGGCCGAACTCGCCGCGACGGACCCGACTTCACCCAAGTTCGACAGCGCGCTGCAGAATCTGGTCGACGCGGTGTCGCATCACGTCGAGGAAGAAGAGACCAAGGTCCTGCCCGGGATGCGCTCCAACCTGTCCGACAAGCGCCGTACCGAGCTCGGCGAAGCTTTCGTTGCCAGCCGCAAACAACACCTCGGCGAGCAGCCCGGCGACATGACCCGCGACCAACTCGCCCAGCAGGCAGCCAATGCCGACATCTCCGGCACGTCAGGCCTGAGCAAGGACAAGCTGCAGAAGAAGGTCCAAAGCGAAGCGGATCGCTGACAGGCCACGACGAGAACCTGAAGGAGACCCCGCAGGTTGCTACCCCGAGAGCCTTGAGTAGGGCTTCGGGGAAAGCGGGGAGGTCGTCTGGGTTGCGGCTTGTGATCAGGTTTTCGTCGGTGGCTGCTTCTCGGCGAGGAGGGCGAGGCGTTCTAGGGTTTCGGCGTTGCGGGCGCGGAGCATGACGTCTGTTGCCGCTGAGGGCATCAGGGCTACCGGACCGCTGGTTGTGTGTTCGCGCATGACGAGTCGGCAGCCTTCGGTGGTCTCGGTTGCTACGAACTCGACCTCGCCTTCGCCCACCGGCCAGACCCGGACCCGCAACAGCAGGCGGCGCAGGGGCTCGTACTCGAGGGCCCTCGTCGTGTCGTCGATCAGCAGCGGCCAGGCCCCGACCGAGTGGTGGATGCTGCGACCGGGTTCCGGGAAACCCGCTTCGACGTCGCGGACCCTGGATGCGCCGACGACCCAGCCGGCGTACGACCATCCGTCCGTCAGGATCGCGAATACGTCCTTGATGTCCGCGTGGATCAGCCGCTCGTTCTCGCTCATTGGTCGACCTCCCGTTCCTGGCCCTCAGGTACCCCACAGCGAGCACTTCATCCGAACGAGTACGCCACTAGCCGAGGACGCGCCGTGCCTGAGTCGCCATGGTCAGGTCCTCCCGCGCCGGTACGACGTACGCCGTCACCCGCGATCCAGACCCGGTGATGACCCGCTCGCCGGCCTCGTTGCTGGCGGCATCGAGCTCGACGCCGAGCCATTCGAGACGCCGGCAGGTCTCGGCGCGGACCGCTGCGGAGTGCTCACCGACCCCACCGCGCCCAAGGTGGCAGCTCACGACCCGTCGCGCTTCGACGGTGCGAGCGACGTACTCGTGCGACAACCCGTGGAAGCCGAACTTGCGCAGCCCGAACCCGGGACGCCGCGATCCGGATCGCCCGATCGAGCACGTTCGGCAGCTGCTCCGGGACCATCACCGTCAGCAGGTGGATCGCGCTGGGGGCCGCTGGTCGCCGTACGGACGCCAACCCGGCCCGTGAACTTGGCATACCCGACCGCCTCGAACGCCGCCATCTCCTCGTGCCGTGCGGCGTGGGGATCACGCCTGACCTTGTGTAACGTCTTTCGGTTGGGGCGCGATGTGGGGGGTGAAGCGTGGGCCGGTCGATGTCGCACTGCCTTGGCCGGGTCACGGCACCATCTACGGGGGTTGGTCACACGTGAGACCAACGACTCCAGGTCCCGGTGTTCAGAACAGCAGCTCCGGGACCGTCCAACTCGGCAAGCGCTGCCGGCGTGTCCGGGTTGGGGTCAGCGAACGACGGCTGGGGGGAGGACCCGACGATGTGCGCAACGACGCAACGGCTCATCACGCTGCTGCGCATCCTCGAACGCGAGCCTGCCCCCTTCGGAGCCCTCGGCGACGACGCGCTCCTCGACGCCTGGTTCGGGACCCGCTCTCCCCTCGTCGGACACCCGCAGCGCCCGGAGCCCCACGAGGACGTGCCGGCGCCTGTGTCGCCGTGACCACAGTCAAGAGCGCCGGAGTCGCAGCTGGGCGACGAGGCTGATCAGGGCGAGCAGCACGGTCGACGCGGTGTACAAGGTCACTGCCGGGATCTCCCCGAGCGGGCCGGCGAGTTGCCCGGCGATCACGATCGGAACACCGAGGGCGACGTACGAGACCAGGTAGATCCCGGCCACGACCGCGGCACGCTGGTGAACCGGAGCGAGCGGGAAGATCAGCCGCAGTGCGGCCGTGAACGCCGCGCCGAAGCCGACGCCGGCCACAGCCTGACCGACGATCATGATCGGCAGGCTCCCGGCCAGGACACCACCGATGATGCCGACCGCTCCGACGATCGACGCATGGATCCCGATCGTCATCGCCCGTCGTGGCTCGACCCTCGCGAAGGCGAGGCCGACGACGGCGGAGACGGCTGGTGCGACGAATCCGGCGAAGCCGTTGAGCAGGCCGCTGTTCAGGTGGAACACGCTGCGCACCATGCTCGGCGCGAGTCCGCCGGACAAGCCGGCGAGCATCCACACCGCGGCGACCACGGGCGCCGCCGCGGCGAACTCCCGTCGTACAGCCGGTGGGAAGGCAATCCGCGGAATCAGCGACCGCGCTGCGCCCGGCACCCGCGACACGGTCTCCGGCGACAGTACGGCGACGACGATCCCCAGCGTGGTGAGGACCGTCAGCGAGATGAAGACGATCGAGTTGGCTCGGGGCGTGAGCTGGATCGCAAGCCCCGCCAGCAACGAGCCGGCTCCGAGCCCCCCGGTGAGACCGACGCTACCGAGGACCGCACCCAGTCGCTTGCGGTTCGGCGGCGCCAACTCGACGAGCGCCGCCGTGAACGCCGACGTGGCGGCGCCGCTCGCAACGCCCTGCACGATCCGGCCGGCGATCACCCAGCCGACGTCCGAAGCAGCCAGGAACAACAGGTTGGACGCGATCTGGACGATCATTGCCCCGATCAACACCGGTCGCCGTCCGATGTGGTCGGACAGTGAACCAACGGTGAGTACGGCGGCCAGGAAGCCGACCGCGTAGACGGCGAAGGCCACCGTGAGAACGGCCGGCGCGAAATTCCACCTCTCCTTGTAGACCACCAGGAGCGGGGTCAGCGCACCGGCGGCCAGGTAGAGGCTCGTGAACGAGATCGCCGCACCGGCGACCGCGAACCCGGCCGGTAGCGTGCGACGGCGCCGACTTGACGGCACCTCAGTACGAAGCTGTGTCGACAGCAAGAGAAAGCTCCTTCGAGAAGACCAGGCGCGCTGGTCGAGAGTTGTCGATACCTGCGCGCCGGTCCCGAAGCTCAGCTGCTCTGCACGTCGGCCCAATCTCCGTTGGCGACGATCGCGAGGTCCTCGAGCTCGAGGTCGCGGCCGGATTCGGTCCGCGGACCGATGACCACCGGCTCACCGGTGCCGCGCTCCACCAGACGCAGCGGACCACCGTCCTCGGCCTGCAGGTACTTGTTGCCCCACTGCATCAGTGCGAACACCGCAGGGAGCAGGTCCCTCCCTTTGTCGGTCAGGACGTATTCGTAGCGGGTGCGTTTACCTGGCTCCCGGTACGGCTCTTTCGTGAACAGCTCGATGTCGCTGAGTTCCTTGAGGCGGGCCGCGACGATGGCGTCGGTCGACTTGGTCCGCCGGACGAAGTCGTCGAACCTGGTCGTGCCGTACAGCGCCTCGCGCAGGATCAGCATCGACGACCGCGTGCCGATCAGGTCCATCGCTCGCGCGATCGAGCAGTTGTCCAGCCGCCATGTGCTCCGGTCGGCCAGAACCCCTTCGAAGGTGATCGACATCTTCTCGTCTCCATGACTCGGTACCCGGTCCCATGGAGAGGATAGAGGCTGACTACCAGGTAAACGAGCCAGCGGTCAGTCGGTGATCACGACGACGCCGGTGGCACTTCCGAGCGCCTCGACGGTCAGGTCGGCGGCGCGATCGATGTGAACGCGCGGCTCCGCCGGCACGTCCGCCTCGTTGTAGGTGCCAGGTCCGTAGAACTGGCCATAGCTCAGTACGACGCCACCCTCGGCCAGCACGACTCGCTCCAACTCATGGACCGCCAGCTTGTCCGGGCCGTCCGGCAACTGCCAAGCCACGCTCTGCGCCAGGATCTTCGGCGATCCACTCTGCCGGGCGGCGTCGATCAGGTTCTGATTTCCTTCGGTCCGGATCCGCGCGTTCAGCGCCGTGAACTCACCGATCCGCGTCACGTCGTCCGGAAGATCGGTCAACTCGTTCAAGATCAGGTCCGGCTTGAACTCCTGGACCGCCTCGACCAGGGCGGACCGGTCGAAGACATCGCACACGATCGGTTCGGCACCGAGCTCGCTGAGCAGTTCCGTCTTGCCCGCCGAGCGGGTCAACCCGCCGACAACATGGCCGGCCGCGACCAGGCGCGGAACCAGCCGCTGCCCGATCACGCCGGTCGCCCCGGCCAGAAAGATCTTCATCCTGTTCCTCCTTCAGTTATTCTGGACTTTCAATGTCCTGGATAGACTCTAACCCCTGACTACCACAATGTCTAGTCAGCTATCGGCCACTGGACTCACTTCCACGCCGGGCGTTCAATGCCGTTGGCAAGGACCTTTGGGAGGGCAGTTGACCAGCGCGGTGATCACGGCCGACGGGCTGCGGAAGTCGTACGGGCGCCACGATGCGGTGCGCGGGATCGACCTGGAGGTTCGCGCGGGCGAGATCTTCGCCTTCCTCGGCCCGAACGGCGCCGGCAAGACGACGACCGTCGAGATTCTCGAGGGATACCGGGACCCGACCGCCGGGAAGGTCGAAGTGCTCGGCGCCGATCCGGCCCGCGCGGATCGGGAGTGGCGCTCGCGGATCGGTGTGATGTTGCAGAGCTGGCAGGTCGAGCCCGCGCTCACCGTCCGCGAGTCGCTCGAGCAGTTCGCCGGCTACTACCCACGACCGCTACCGGTCGAGGAGGTGGTCCAGCTCGTCGGTCTCGAGGAACAAGGCCGTACTCGCGCCGGCCGACTCTCCGGTGGTCAGCAGCGCCGGCTCGACCTCGGGATCGCCCTGATCGGTGACCCTGAACTCTTGTTCCTCGACGAGCCCACCACCGGTTTCGATCCGGCAGCACGTCGCGGGGCGTGGCAGATCATCGCCTCGCTACGAGAAGCCGGCAAGACCGTACTGCTGACGACTCATTACCTGGACGAGGCCCAAGCACTCGCCGACCGCGTCGCGATCCTCGTGGACGGCCGGATCCGGACCGAGGGCCCGCCGGACTCCCTGGTGGCCGGTCACGCGACGCGGATCACCTTCACACTCCCCCACGGCGTCGAGCTCCCCGCCCTCCCCGAGCCGGCCGAGGTATCAGCCGGCCGGGTCGAGCTTCGCTCCGACGAACCTGTGCCACTGGTCCACGCACTGACCGCCTGGGCCGTCCAGAACGAACTCGACCTCACCGACTTCGAGGTACGACGACCCAGCCTCGAGGACGTCTACCTCGAGCTCACGACGGGGGCGGCACAACCGTGAGCCTCGTGCGGCACCAGGTCCGCTACGACTGGAAGACGTTCTGGCGGAGTCCGAGCACGATCTTCTTCGCCGTCGTCCTGCCGATCATGTTCCTGGTCATCTTCGTCACCGTGTTCGGCAACCAGCGGATGGAACTCGCCGACGGGCAGCTGGTCAGCGGCGCGACGTACTATCTGCCGGGCATCGTGACCCTCGGGATCGTTCAGACCACCTTCACCAACCTCACCGTCTCACTCACCGCGTCCCGCGAACGCGGTCTGCTGAAACGGCTCCGCACCACGCCACTCCCGACCTGGACGTTCATGGCCGGACGCATCATCACGTCCGCGGTCGCGGCGATCCTGCTTGTCGTGGTCCTCGTGGCCATCGGGCGGATCGTGTACGGCGTCGCCGTACCGACCACCACGATCGCGGCCGGTCTGCTGGCTCTCGTGGTCGGGACCTTCACCTTCTCGGCCCTCGCGTTCGCCGTGTCGGCGGCGATCCCGTCCCAGGACGCGGCCGTACCGATCACGAACGCCATCACCCTCCCGCTGTACTTCATCTCCGGAATCTTCATCCCGCAGGAACTCATCCCGAATGGCGTCCGTGAGTTCGCGCAGATCTTCCCGGTGCAGCGGCTCTACGACGCGTTCCTGACCGTCTTCGACCCAGCAACCACAGGCGCCGGATTCGAACCCGTCGACCTCGCCATCGTCGCCGCCTGGGGCGTGGCCGCCACCATCATCGGTACGACGACCTTCCGCTGGGCACCTCGGACAAGCTAGGCCGGCAGAAGGCGATGGACCAGGTCGAGGATGCGGGACGGTGGCGGCTCCCAGAAGCTGTCGTCGGCTGACAGCGCATAGGTCAGGGATCCGCCGGCGATGAAGTCCAGCAGGCCCGGGTCGGCGAGTTCGTTGGCCGACCATTTGTAGAGCTGTCGCAGCCGCGGGACGATCACCCCGAAGTCCAGGAGCCGACCGAAACCGAGTTCCTGTCGGAGGTAGTACCGGACCTCTTCGCGCAGGGGATACTCGTCCGGCAGCACGCGGGACAGCTGGAGGAAGATCCCGGCCATGCCGACCCTTGGGTCACCGAGCAGCGGGGCGAGCGGACGGAGCCAGCCCAGTGCGATCCGGGGCGCGGCCACCAGGGCGTGGGTGTAGAGCACCCGGCAGAGCACGACGTTCATGAAGAACCGCTCGGCCGCGGTCTCCGTCTCGGCCAGCGCGCGGTGCTCCAGGTACCCGGCGACCACGCTTCCGTTGTGCGCTCGCCACCATGCCCGTGCGGTCGGGTACTGCGCGAAGGACAACCAGTACGCGACCGTGCGCGACGAAGCCGAGCCGGCCAGTTCCCCGCTCAGTGCCACCGCCTCGCAGCCGTCCCGAAGGACGCGCTCATTCACCGCCCGCCACCACGGACTCCCTGGACGGTCACTGAACGGTGGCTGCAGCACACCGCGCCGCAACTCCCATCGCATCGCCGACATCGCCGCACGCCGATAGGGCAGGTGCCGAGGTGCCTTGCCGAACGGACCGTAGTAGCAGCGCTGCATCAGCGCGAGCCGACCGGACGGGTCATCCCGGACGGCCGCGACCTGCTGCTCGGCCCAAGCAGCGGCCGTCATGCCAGAACTCACCGCAACAGGATGGCACTCAACCCCAGGCCCGCGATCACCACACTGCAGGTGACGAGCAGGCTGACGAGCAGCGGGGCCCGGACTCTGCGCGGTGGCCTGTCGTGGCCGCGGGGCAACTCTTCGTGACGGCCGAGCGCGGGTCCCCACCCGAACGGGGCGAACGGCGGATCGCCGCCTGGCATTCCCGGTAGCGGATGGCTGTCGTAGTACGGCATCGATCCGTCGGGCAACGCCGGGCGCGGCTTCGCTGTCCTGTCCTGGTCTGACAAACCTCACTCCTCCCCACGACACCTGCGGCCACTCCCCAGTACCCACAACACGACAGGTGTGACATCGAATGTACGACGTCATCCCGACACCGGCGAGGGCCGAATATCCACGCCGCCGCTGTCGCTCACACCGTGCAGGCGGGCGGAGACGTTCCGTCGAATTTCCTTCCCGACAAGGGGTTCGGCCTATCCGCCCGGCGGCCGGCGCCGAACGCGAGGTGGTCCGACTGCCGGTGTTCGCCGGTGGTCCAGGCAAAGGGAGGAACAGTCATGAGTGACGCCACACGCCGCGGATTCCTGGTGTTCGCGGGGGCGGGCACGGCGGCCGCGGTCGGTGCGGTCGCAGCGCCGAAGATCTTCAGCGACCGGCCCGAACCGACCGCACCACAGGCCGCATCGAAGCTGACGGCGGCCGAGCTGGCCAACGCCGAGTCGTTCGTCGTGCACGTCAAGAACGTCAAGAAGGGGCAGATGGCCATCATGGTCGGCCAGCGCGAAGTCCTCGTCACCGATCACGAACTGGCCGAGCGCCTGGCCGGCAAGACCACGGCCTGAGGAAGGAACCTGTCATGTCCTCGCACCGCGAAGCGCCCGAGATCTCGAAGGATCCGGTCGCCGACAACACCGATGTGTACGCGTTCGTGTCCCCGGACAAGCCGGACACGGTCACGATCATCGCCAACTTCATCCCGTTCGAGAACCCGTACGGCGGCCCGAACTTCTACGAGTTCGGCGACGACGTGCTCTACCAGATCCACATTTCCAACAGCGGTACCGGGAGGGCGGACATCAGCTACCAGTTCCGCTTCCAGGCCAAGATCCGCAACCCCAAGACGTTCCTGTACAACACCGGCCCGATCACCTCGATCAAGGACCCGAACTGGAACCGCCCGCAGTTCTACTCGGTCACCCGGGTCGAGGCCGGCAAGTCCCGGATCATCGCGCGTGACCTCGCCTCACCGCCGGTCAACGTCGGAGTCCGCAGTACGCCGAACTACACCAAGCTGGCGCGGCAGGCGATCCACACCATCGGGAGGAACCGCCAGGTCTTCGCCGGTCAGCGCGCGGACGGCTTCTTCGCCGATCTCGGCAGCATCTTCGACCTCGCGACCCTCCGGCCGTTCCAGATGGCCCACCTGATCCCGTCGGCCGCCGCGATGGGTGTCAACGGGCTGCAGGGATCCAACGTGCACACGATCGCGCTCCAGGTCCCGATCAGCGACCTGACCCGCGACGGCTCGACTCCCAAAGACGTGCTGGACCCGAAGTCCGTCATCGGCGTCTACGCCTCCGCGAGCCGGCAGCAGTCCCGGATCCTCGACGACCTGAGCGGTGACCCGATCTGGCACGGCCCCTACAAGCAGGTCTCGCGGCTGGGCAACCCGCTGTTCAACGAGGTCATCGTGCCGATGGCCGAGAAGGACAGGTGGAACCGCCTGGCACCCAAGGACGACAAGGCCTTCGCGAAGTACGTCACCACGCCGGAGCTGGCCGGGCTGTTGCCGGTGCTCTACCCGGGTGTGTTCCCGCGGCTGGCGGCGTACAAGAAGCCCCGGGCCGACCTCGCGGCGATCCTGCTGACCGGTATCCCCAAGGGTGTCGTGCCCGGCTTCCAGAACTACACCGGGCCGGTCCAGGCCGACATGCTGCGGCTGAACGTCGCCGTACCGCCGTCGAAGTCGCCGAACCCGCTCGGGCTGGTGGCAGGCGACGCGGCCGGCTTCCCGAACGGACGCCGGGTCTTCGACGACGTCGTCACCGTCGAGCTGCGCGCGGTCGCCGGAATCACGATCCCGCTGGTCGACCCCGCCTTCAAGCCCGACGACGCGGCCGGTGCGATCAAGGACGGTACGTCGAACACGAACTCCGACTACCTCAACTGGTTCCCGTACCTCGGTACGCCGGCCGGCGGCTACTCGTCCACCCCCGGCAAGCCGGCCGTCGCATGACCAGGCCGCTCACGAACGCCGAGGAGAATCCCCATGCGGGTAGGGGATCCTCGGTCCTGCTCGACATCGGCGACGACATCGGCGCGATCGTCGTCACCGCCCCCGCCGAGTTGTACGACGCCGAGATCGTCCGCCGCCCGGCCGGCGAACACCGTCATGGGCACTTTCCCCATGTCGGAGTGGTCCAACGATCCGCGCCCGACGGCCACACCATCCACTCGGCAGTCTTCTTCGACGTACCAGAAGGCCGCTACGACCTCGCCGTACTGCCCGACGGTCCCGTCCGGCTCACCGTCAACGTCTCCGGCGGCCGGGTCACCGAAGTGTCCTGGTAGCAACGCCTGAACTCTGGCACAAGGCAAACCGGCCACCTACCCTCGAAACAGGGGGTGGGTGGCCGGCTGCAGCCGGCAATGGCGGGTGAGAGGCCCACGCCCTAGCGGGGTTGTTTCCCGGGGGATCTGATGACGTGGGTGCTCGACCTTGGCCTAGGTGCACGTACCAAGGCGATCGCGCGTGCAATCAGCGCCGCACACCCCGACCTGCGCCTGGTGACAGCTCCCGAACCAGGTGAGCTGACCGGCGTCGTCGTGTGCTCGGCCGTCTCCCGCGATCTCGAACAAGCGCTGGCGATGGCGGCGTCGTCCAACGCCCATGTGATCGTCGTGTCGGAAGCCGGACACAGCCTCGAGCCCTGGTCGCTGCTGGCGTGTGGTGCGACCGATCTGATGATCTGGCACGACGATCCCCGACCGATCCAGGCTCGCCTCGAGCGACTGATCGAGGTGGAGAACGTGGTCGAGTCTCCACCCGTCGCCGACGTCATCCGGGGCAGCAGCCCGGCCTTGCGACAGGCCCTGCGAGACCTGGTCACGGCCGCCAAGTTCGGCGGCGGGCCGATCCTGATCACGGGTGAGACCGGGACCGGGAAGGAGCTGGCCGCGAAGGTGGCGCACACGGTGAGCGCGGCCGGCCGGTCCGGGCATCTCGTGGTGGTGGACTGCACGACCATCGTGCCCAGCCTGTCCGGCTCGGAGTTGTTCGGCCACGAACGAGGTGCGTTCACCGGCGCGGTCAGCGTGCGAACCGGCGCGTGCGCGGCGGCGAACGGCGGGACGCTGATGCTCGACGAAGTGGGCGAGCTCCCCCTCGAGCTGCAGCCGGAACTGCTGCGCGTGGTCCAGGAGGGTATGTACAAGCGAGTCGGCGCGGACACCTGGCAACACACGAGCTTCCGGCTGATCTGTGCCACCAACCGCGTCCTCGAGGACGACGTCACCGCCGGCCGGTTCCGGGCCGACTTCTACTACCGCATCGCCGCGTACTCGGTGCAGCTGCCACCGCTGCGGGACCGTCCCGGGGATCTCATCCCGCTGTTCCGCAGCTTCCTGTCCGAGGCCCAAGGCCAGGCCGAACCGGCGGAGGTGACACCCGAGGTGGAGGTCGCGTTGCGGCGCCGCGACTACCCCGGCAATCTCCGGGACCTCCGGCAGCTCGCCCACCGGGTGGCGTCGCGGCACGTCGGCCCGGGCCCGGTCACCCCAGGAGATCTCCCGCCGTCGGACCGCCCACTGTCCACGGACGGTACGGCCGACAGCCGGGCGCCGACCCTGATGGACGCGATCCGGCAGCAGCTGCGGCAGGGCATGACGCTCAAGGAACTGCGCGACTACGTTGCCGACCTCGCGGTGGCGGCCGCGATGGAGGATTCCGGTGGCAGCATCCGCGCGGCCGCGGCACGGCTGGGCGTCACCGACCGGGCTCTGCAGTTGCGCAGGGCGAAGCGCCGTACCTAAGCAACAGCCATCGCCTCCAGCTCAGACGCTAGCTCCGCGTACAACGGATCGCGCACTTGGCGCGCCAACTCGCGGTAGAAGTCGGCGAGCTCGGAGTAGGTCATGTCCGGGCCTGGTGAGGGACCGCCCGCGGTCGTCCACTTCCGCTGCGGAGTCGCCAGCGCGACCGCCAGTTTCACCCGCTCCTGGACGACGGGCTCGACCGCCCAGCCGAAAGCGGGCGCATGGTCCACCGGCGGGTGACTCATCGTCGGTTCCAGTTTGGTGAATCCCAGGTAGTGCCACCTCCCCGGCTGGTTGTACGCCGCCAGCGTGGGTTTCGGCTTGGCGTTCACCACCACCGCGTAGACCCGCAGGTACTTCGCCATGCCCTTGCTGAGCGGATTGCCGCGGGCGTCGGTCCCCACGTAGGTCGCGAGCACCCCGCTCGGGAGGTTTGCCTTCTCCAGGCGGGCGCCGAGCTGAGCCAGGCCGGAGCGGATCCCGGAGAGCGTGTGTGGCTTGATCTCCACGTACCCCGGCGTGCGCAGAGTCAGGCTCTGCCCCGGCGAGGATGCGGGCGGAAGGAAGCTGGTCGCCCAGTTCCGGACCTCGGACTCCTGCGGTGAGATGGTCATCGTTTGTACCTCCGGTTCTGGGTGGCCGCTCGATCAGGCGATGGCCGGGCCGAGCGGCGGGCGGTCCGGGTCAGTCGCAGGAGGTTGCCCCCGAGCACCAGAGCGGCGTCCTCGGCGGACAGGTGGAGGGCGTGGATCTTGCTGATCTCCACCGCGGGATGGAGGAACGGACCGTCGGATCCGAACAGCACCTTGTCGGGTCCGGCCCGGCGGACCGCATCGGCCAGTACGTCGAAGTACCGCACGCCGGCGGTGTCGGTGAAGAGGTTCGGCAGCCGGACCAGTTGGTCGACGAAGGCGATCTGCGCCTTCCAGTCGTCGGCGAACGAGGACAGGTGCGGGATGATCCACGCGACCTCCGGGTACGACGTCGCGGCCATCTCGACCGTGGCGGTATCGCCGGCCGGGTCGTACAGGATCGGCAACTGCCGGCGTCGCGCCACCTCGGCCACCTCACGGGTGATCCGGCCGTCGCGCCAATGCACCTTGATCCCGCACGCACCCCACGCACGCGCCTCATCCACCATGGCAGCGATCCGGCCCCGATCGGTCACGGGATTGACGAAGGCGAAGCCGAAGTAGCATCGCGGCTCCGCGGTCACCATCGCGCCCACCGCTCGATTGGCCGTGCGGTAGTCGGAGGTGAGCGGCGCCAGCAGCACCGTCATGTCGATGCCGGCCTCCTTGGCGCGCTCGCGATAGCGGTCGAGCGATGCATCGGTGTCCCACGGGCCGGTGAACCCGTCGCCGAGGCCGGCGTGGCAATGCGAATCGATGACCAGGGACCGCCTCATGCCACACCTCGCTGTCCAGCGAGCAGCGCCGCGGTCAGCCGTTCGAGATCGGCAGGTGAGTGATCGGCACGCACCAGGACGGTGAGCATGGCTCCTCGGCGGCACCGGGACTGCTGCAGTAGCGCGCGGATGCCGGCCGACTGAAGTCGCGACCACCACCTCTGCGCGTCCGATCCTGGCAACCGGATGCTCACGACCGGGAACGGCAGGCCGTTGGCCGTCAGGCCGAGGTCATGCAGTCGGCTGCGCAGACGCAGAACCTGCCCCTGCAGCCGGGTACGGCGAACTCGGTTGCCGCTCGGGTCATGCAGAGCCGTGCTCGCAGCCGCCAGATCCGCGGCCGAAGGCGGACTGCTGTGCACCCGGTTGCCACCCTCCCCCGCCAGCCGCCTGATCGTCGTGGAATCGCCGGTCGTCACCGCCAGCGGCGCCCCGAAAGCCTTGGCCAGCGAGGCGACCCACACGATGCCCGCGTGATCCAGTCCGCACCACCTCGGCGTACCGCTACCGTCGCCGAACACCTCGCCTCGGCGTTTGTTGCCTAGGACACCGAATGCCAGCGAGTCGTCGACGATGAGTGCGCCGCCCGTCTCGCGGGCCAACTGCTGCAACTCCGGCAGCGGCGCCGGCCGGTTGCAGCCGGGGCACCACCCATCGGTCAGGACGAACAGCCGGCGACCGGTCGTGGGGACGATCGCCTCCGGGCGGTGGTGCGGATACCTCCGCACCACGGCGCCGTTGGCTGCGGCCCGCAACGCCGCCCACTCGGCGAGCGAATAGGCCGCCGAGTCGATCGCGACGACGTCGCCGCGTTGCGGAATCATCCCCATCACGTCCATCAGCGCATGCAGAGCGGAACGTCCGACCACGCCGGCCTGCGCACCTTGCGCTGCCGCGACGGTGTCAGCGACTCGGTGCGCATCGGCCGCCTCGTGCAGCACCGTCGGTACGCCGGTCGTGAGCGAAGCCCATGGCGGCAGCGACCCGCTGCCGTGGTGCAGGCCGAGGAACAACGACGAGGTGAAGTCGAGCCTCGGGTCCAGTGCGGCATGACCGGTCACGCTCGGCGGATTTGCCGGCCGCCGCGGCGCGCCAGCAGGACCGAGGGCATCGTGGCGTCGACCGTGGTCGCCAGATCGACTCCGGTGACAGTCCGGTACGCGTGCAGGTAGCGCTGGACTTCGTTGCGCCAGGTCAGTGCCCAGTTCGCGGCGTCCTCGCGGGTCCGGCTCGACTCGTTCCAGCGTCCGTGCCGGATCGAGAGCAGCAGTTGCTCGCCATGGACGGCCAGTTCGAAGAAGTGCGTGATGCTGGCCTCGGGCCACCCCTGGATGCTCTTCATCGTGTCGACCCGGTCCATCCAGTCCTCTTCGTACGGAACCATGGTCGGGCCGCCGAGGAACTCCCGCATCTCCGGCTGGGCGAGGATCCACTGCATCGTCAGCATCTCCGCGCGGGCCACCAGCGGAAGGTCGGCGAACTGGTTGTGCGCCCCATGCGCGAGGACCAGGTGCACCTCACGCAGGCTGCTCAGCAACGGGAACGCGTCCGCGTCGACGGTCTTGTCGTCGCGTTCCTTGTAGAACTCGTGCGCCGCGTGCAGAAGCGCGTGGAAGCCCTCGAGGAACTGCGTCCGCCGATCCACCATCGTGTACGGCGGTGGCACGGCCCGGCCGACCAGCGGTAGCCCGTACTGCACCATGTACTCCGCCGCCCGGCGACGTACCGTCAGCCGGCTCTGCTCGTCCTCCGCGAACCCCCACAGCAGGTTGCGCAGTGGTAGCAGCGGATTGAGGTCGAACCGGGCCAGAGCGTCGTACTGCGGTCCGATCCGGCGGTTCTGGAACCGCGCGAGGATGTGGTTCATCGTCTGCACGAGACCACCTTCCTCATGCCAGTAGTTCCAGATGAGCTCGACAAACGGCACATTCGGCAACGGGAACAGCGCAGCGGGTCCGCCGCCGGCCCTGGTCGCCACACTGACGTCGTTCCGGACCGGAACGTCGGCGGCGAAGCGCAGTAACGGCTGGGCCAGGTCATCGCGCTCGCTGCTCACGTAGGACCGCTCGAGCCCGCCGGCCACGGTTCCCGGCGAGATCTCGTGCTTGAGCAGCTTCCGCTTCTCGACCGCGCGCAGCGGGTCGGCGGCTGCCTCGACGAAGGTCTCGGCGGCCCGGAACAGCCGGCGGTAGGCGTCGGTGCCGAACCACTCGGGTCCGGACAGACCGGTGAGCTTGGGCTCGACGAACTCGTGGAACTCCTCGAACCGCAACTGCCCGGTGAGTTCGCGGATGAAGCTCCAGAGCACCTCGTCGTCGCTCTGCGGCGGATCTCCTGCCACCAGGGCGACCGTCTGGGTCGGTACCTGCGCAACAGCCGCGGCGAGCACCGGGATGGTCACCTCCGGGTCCCCCTCGAAGGGCCCGGTGTCCTTTCCCCTGGTGATCGTGAGCGTCTTGGACCCTTCGACGCTGAAGAGCATCTCGGGTTCGAAGTCCAGGCCGCGCCGCATGCGATGGGCGATGCCGGTGCCGAAGGGGTTGACCTCGTCGGTCGCCACGGTGAGCCGGAAGGTGTAGTCGCCCGGGTCGTCGGTGTCCTCCAGCAAGAGCTGTAGGACGGCCAACTGGCCGGCCCGGATGGGGTCCGGTGTCCACGAAACTTGCACGGTCGTGTCCTTTCAATCGTTCTTCATGACGCCCGGCGCGCGGACGGCAGGTGGTTGGTATGAGGTCGTTGGACGACGTCGAGGCTGCTGCGGACCGCCCAGGCCTGGAGGAGGGCCGACAGCAGGTCGCTCTCCGCCTCCGGGCTGATCAGGTCGGCCGCCTTGGCCTGGCCGATGACGGCGAACACCAGCGACGGCGGCCGGCGCGCCATCACCGCGACATCGCCGGCCCACTCGCGGTGCAGCCGGATCAGCCGTTCCGGTTGGCGTTCCCGGGCCGGCCAGATGTCTCCAAGCCGCCGGCCGTGCAGGGCGGGTGCGCGGTGCGCGAGCAGCAGCCGGACGAAGGACGGGATCGCGGCCTCGAGCCGCTCCAGGTCGGTACGACGGCCGGCCGGCAGCTCGTGGGTCGGATAGAGCTGCTTCCAGGTGTGCCGCATCGCCGCCCACTGCGGGTGCGGGTACACGGCCTCGCCGATGGTCGCGCTGATCAGGACGCGCAGGTACGGAACCGGATGCGGGTCACTGCCGGACGGCCGGAAGACGAAGAAGGCCGGTAGGCTGACGACGGCGAGCAGACCGACCGTGGACGTGATCCCGAGCTTCCCGACCGACCAGCAGTCGGCGACGATCTCACTGATCCACTTGTCCCACGTTGGCCAGCAACCCTTGGGATCCTTGGTCGCCGCCCGGGCGATGTCGACCCGCAACGACTCGACCAGCCCCAGTTGCGCAGCTCCCTGGTGCCCCACCTCGTGAACCAGTGAGCTCGCGACACCGCTACCCACCATGCGCTCCCGGGGCACCCGGATGATCGCGACCGGGTTCGAATCGCCGCCGGGCAAGCGCGTGCGGGCCCGGCGGATCGCGGCACCGGGACCGCGGGCGAGGTAGCACACGGCCGGCACCTGCTCGTAGCCGTCGAGGTCGAGCCGGAGTGCGTCCCGCGCCAGTACGTCGAGACCGGACAACCACACCCCCGTCCCGTGCTCGCTGCGCTGGGTGATCACCTCGGTGAACAGATCGAACTGGGACAGCACGTCGTTGAATCCCAGCCGGATCAGCACGAAGCGCCGCTGCTGTTCGGCCGCGCCCGCCCGCCGACCCTGGCCGTGCAGCCAGTCGAGGTATCCATGGACCTTCTCCCGAAGGCGGCCGCGGCTCGCGTGCAGGAAGCGCTCGATGATCACCTGCGCTTCGTACGGGAGCGTCGCGGCGAGCACCATCGTCTCGTGCAGCGCGAAGGGCCTCACCTGGTCCAGACGGGCCAGCAGCCCTCGAGCCTCATGCTCGAGCAGGCGCGTCGCCAGGCCTCCGGGATCGACCATCGGAACCTCTCACGCACCAAGGACGACGATGCGGCCACCCCGGCGTACCCAGCGCCCGGACATGGCCCGTGACCCGTTGCTGCTGGGCGGACGGCCCGCCGCCTCGCCCTCGCCCTCTCCGGACTCGTAGTCGTCGCCGCCCTGCCACCACCCATCGGGCTCGCCGCCGTAACCGCCGCCGGCGTAGTCGTCCCCACCGCCGTACCACGGGGCCGGCTCGACGTACTGCCACGCCGGCCGGTAGCCGCCGCCGTACGAACGCCGGCGCGAGCGCCACGGCGACATCCGCTGGCCGGATTGGAGCAGGCTGGGCGCGTAGCGGCGGGCCGAGCTGATGCTGGCCGCACGGACGGCTGCCCGCATCGGCACGTTCTGCGGGGCGCGCGCCGCGTTGGAGTACGCGCCGCGGGCGAACCGGACGTAGCGGCTCGCGGCCTCCCACTCGGCCTCGACCTCACCCATGGACTCGGCTTCCTGCGCCTCGAGCAGACCACCTGCCATCGATCCCAGCTTGGCACCGATCGCGGTCCCGGCCCCCGGCAGCACCATGGAACCGAGTGCTCCGCCGACCATCGGCAACGCGGTCTTGGCGACGTTCTTCAGTACGCCGCCCAGCGCCTTGCCGATCGGCGACTTGACGAACTTCGACGCGCCCTTGATCACGCTGCTGGCCAGCTTGCCGAGGAACCGGTCCAGCTCAGCCTCGGTGGTGACCTCCAGCAATTCCTGGACGAGCTCGGCTTCCATCGCCTCGGCTTCACCCTCGTACGCCTCGCCCGACTCCCACTCGGACTCGGCCTCACCAGGAAACTCGTAGCTCTCCCCCGGGATCTCAAATGCCTCGTACATGCCGGTGTCCCTTCTTTCTTGGCTGTATCACGCGTCGAGGATGATGATTCGGTTGCCGCGACGGATCCAGCGGCCCTCGCTGCCGCGACCGCCGCCGGCCGCGCCCCGGGCCCCCACCAGTCCGGGCAGATGCCGCTGAGCCGCGGCGATGGCAGCCCGCTGGGCGGCCACCGCGGGCGGCATCGTGGGAGGCGCCTGCGCGGCGCCGCGGGCGGTCTCCTCCGCGAAGCGGACGAAAGCGCGTGCGGTCTCGTACTCGCGGTCTTCGGCCGACAGCCCCTCGGTCTGCAGCCCCAGCTCCAGCCTGCCGCCGAGCCACTGACCGGCCCGCTGGCCGATCGCGCCACCCCGCCCGGGGGCCACGGTGTCGCCGACCAGCTTCCCCAGTTGCGGCAAGGCCTGCTTGGCCGCCGACTTGAGGATCCCGCCGACCGCCCGGCCGGCATCGGAGCCGGCGAAGCCGCGGGCCGCGGAGATCGCGCTGCTGACCAACTGGCCGAGGAACCGGTCGAGCTCGGCCTCGGTCGTCACTTCCAGCAGCTCCGAGGCCAGCGCCAGCTCGTTCTCCGACGTCTCGCCGAACTCCTGGTACTCGTTGTACTCACCCTCGCCGAAGGCTTCGGACTCGAACAGCGCCCGGTCGATGTCGTGCATGGATATCTCCTTCTCCGCGTGGTCTCACCCACCTACTGCACAATTCGTGCCAACTCGGTCGAGCGCCCGTACGGCCTGCGCATGCGAAGCGCTCTTCGTGCGGAAGCAGTGGATCGGACCTGCGACCGAAGTCAGGTTCGGCGGCGGAGCCCGCCTGCCGCGATGCCCAGTTCGGCGCGGTACTTCGCGACCGTCCGGCGGGCGACGATGTGTCCGCTGTCCGCGAGCGCCCGGCACAAACGGGCATCGCTGACCCGGCCGGCCGCGGCCAACTCGGCGATCCGCGCCTTGATCGCGACCGCGCCGCCGAGCAGGTCGGCGAGTGCGACGATCTGCCCGTCCGGATCGCGCAGCAGCTTGCCGGCAACGCAGCGACTGACCGTCGACGGGTGCAGCCCGAGCTCGACGGCTACGTCGGTCCGGGTGAGCGGGACGTGGCCCGCCGGTCCGCGCGCGAAGTACCCAGCCTGTCGATCGACGATGTACGTCGCCACCCGGCGCAGCACGCTTCCCCGGATGTCGAGTTGGCGGAGCAGCTCTCGGGCAGCGCGTTCGTGTCCGCCGAGCCAGGCCACGGCTTCGGCGTCGGCCCGAACGGCGGGCGTCACCTCGGCCAGGCGCAGACCGAACCACTCGCTGTCGGGAACCTCGACCTCGAGGACTCCCGAGCGGGTCCGATAGACGAAGACATCCGGGATCCCCGACGAGCCCGTCCGTTCGGCTACCTCGACGGCGGCGACGGGCCGCAGCTTCGCCCGAACCAGCCGGAACGCTGCTTCGACGTCCTGCTGCGAAAGCCGGAGCACTCCGGCGACGGTCGCTGTGTTGCCTGCGGCAACGGCTTCCAGGTGGTCCCGCACCAGGGGGACGATCCAGGGCTCGGCCTCGCCGGCCGTCACGAGTGCGCGGGCCTGGGCGAGCAACAGGTCGATGACGGAGGTCTCCGCGACGCCGACCGGTCCGGCCGCCTTGATCGCGCGGACCGCTTCGGCGACCGCCTGCGGCGCGATGCCGTGCGCTGCCGCGATCTCGTCCGGCTCGGCGTCGAGCAGTCCACGGCGGGTGAGATGTGCGATCACGACTGGCAGCACCTCTCGGCAGTCCGACCGGATCTCGCAGGCAGCGGCCGACTCCAAGGTGTCGAACGGCATGACGGTTGGATCGCGACCGGTGTAGCGAGGTACGCCGGAACACCGCTTGCAGCTGTTCGACGTACGGTGGCGACCGCACCCCGGGCACGCCGAGCCGGATGCACGCTCCAGCATCGGGTTGTCGTTGAGTGCGCGCTCCACTGTGCCGGACAGAGCGTCGTACCCGAGCGGTAGAAGTTGTAGGGAATGGAGCAGGCCAGGGACAGCTCGAAGCTCACCCCGAGCCCCCAACTCCAGCCGAACCGCCGGCCCCCGCCCCACCTGTCAACGGTAGGCCTGAGACAGCGTCTGGCAACGGCGTCGGGACAGTTAGAGTTCGGTAGTCGTCTTACATATCTAGGTGGGGGCTGATGCTGGACCGGTCCGAGTCCGCGCTGCAAATCGTCTTGCGGTCCCGTTTCTACCGTTCTGCGTTCCTGTCCTTGCTGATAGCCGGCATCGGGCTGTCGGCCGCGACTCCTCAGCTGACCCTGTTCCTGGTGCGGGAGCTCGGCACTCCCCTGCCCGTGGCGGGGTTGTACTACGTCACGAACCTGGCCGCCCCTGTCGCCGGCTACCTCGTCGGGCGGTGGTCGGACCGTACTCAAGACCGGCTTCTCTGGTTCCGGGTGTGCACGGTGATCGGAACTGCCGGTTGGCTGGCCATGGCCGCGGCGAACACGGTCTGGCTCCCATTTGTCATCAGCACCGTCGCGCTGAGCATCGCAGGCGGGTCCATGGCCCAGCTGTTCGCCGCATGCCGGGACGAGCTGAGCCGGCACCCGACGAAGGCCGAGAACCGCGTCGTCGCGACCATCCGGATGGCCTTCACCGTCGGGTGGATCCTCGGACCGGTACTGGGCAGCTGGTTCGGCGGTGTCTTCGGGCTCCGAGCGCTGCTGGTCGCCACCGCTACCTGCGTCTTCGCAGCACTCATCCCGCTCGGCCGCCAACGAGTGGAGCGGTACGAGGTGGTGATTCCGCCGCGACCCGAGTCCCGGCGACGGATCGACCACATGATGCCGTTGCTGACCTTCACCGCCATCTGCATCCTGGCGATGACCGGCGACACGATCAAGTTCGGCTACCTGCCGATCTACATGGCCGAGCAACTCCACATCTCCGACTCCGTCCGCGGCGTGGTCATCGGAATCCAGCCCCTTCTCGAACTACTGCTCCTCACCGTCGTGGCGCATCTGGCCGACCGCTTCGGAGCACTCCGCATCATGACGGCGGGGACCGTGCTCGGCCTGGCCGGAAACCTCGCCTACGCCACCAGCACCTCCGTCGCCGGACTCCTCCTCGGACAAGCGTTGACCGCGGGCGTCTGGGCCTGTGTCGGAGCCCTCGGAGTCTCTATCGCCCAGCACCTCTACCCCGAAGGTGTCGCCACCGCGTCCGGCATCTACCTGAGCAGCATCGCCGTCAGCTCCGCCATCGGCGGCACGATCGGCGGCATCGGCGTGGCCGCCATCGGCCTCCCCCACGTCTTCTTCATCCCGGCGTTCCTGACCACGCTCGCCACGGTCGCCTTCGTCGTACTCGACACACGCCTCAAACCGATCAGCTGAATGCGTATCAGCGGGCGCACTCTCTGCGTCCGTACAGGTACAGGTGAGTGCAGAGGGGAGCATCACGATGAGTTGTACTACTGCCGCGCGTCCGCCCAGAGGGGGACCGGTGTAGGGGTATGTACCTGCCGCCGGTCCTAAGGCCCTTGGCGGCCGATGGGCCGATCACCCCGGCAGTCCAGCGCATCGCGGAGGCGCCGTTCACGGTGGTTCGCGGAGTACCGGGTTCCTACGCGGCCGAGCGGTTGGCCGGTGTGGTCGACAGCTGGCAGCGGTGGAACGACTGCGTCTGGCTGCGGGCCCACGACATCCGTTCGGCCGACCTGCCGCATGCCCTCGCAGCGGCCTGCAAGCATCGCTGGTCACCCGGAGCGCCGCTACGACGTGGGCTCGGCGAGGAGCTTGAAGCAGCACCCGAAGGCGCGGTCATCGTGCTCGAGCTCGGGACCCGCGTGACGCCTCGCATCGCCCGGCTGGTCAAGGCGATCCGGCCTGTCATCACCGGTCGCGGACTCAGAATGGTGGTGGTCGCCGAGAGCCGGTTGCATCCGCCGCTCGTCGGCGGACCGGACTGCGTCGTACCGGCGACCGACCTCGTCGACAGTGCTGCTCTCGAGCGCCATTCCTTGGCTCCCCGGCTGCTGACGTACGCCGGTCGGCACCCGGCAGTCCTCGACGACGTACTGGCCTCCGCGCGGTTGTGGTCCCCGGACTCCGTGGACGAAGCGCTCAAGTCGTCGTACGGTCTCCCGTCGTTGCTCGGCCGGCTCACCGCCACGCTGGTCGGCCAACTGACGCCCGAGCAACGCAGCGCACTGCAGGTTGCGCTGACCGTCGGCTATTGGCATCCGCAGATGGGTACCCGCCCGGTCGCTACCGAACAACTTCGCCCTTGGCTGGTGCCGATGGAGCAGCAGTGGGGCTGGCTGCGCCCGATCTGGGTCGCTCCTCTTCGCAGAGAGCTCACCAGTGCCAGACCTCGCAGAGTCGGCAAAACCCCTGAATTGCCAGCGATTCCGGCCACGCAGGCACCGACGCGCCAGGGCATCCTGCAAGCGCGGCTGCTCGGCTCCCTCGAGGTGCGGGTCGACGGCTCGCCGGTCACGTCATGGAACGGCCAGAAGGGGACGAGCGTGCTCCGGTACCTGCTCTACCGCCGGCAGCACGCCTGTTCGCGGGACGAACTGCTCGAGGAGTTCTGGCCCGACGTCCCGGCGGCCGCCGCGCGGAACCGGCTGCAGGTCGCGATCAGCGGTCTGCGCCGGGCGTTCCTCGACGTCACCGCGCTCAACGTCGTCGAGTACGCCGACGGCGGCTACCGGATCAACCCGGAACTTCTCGTCGAGGTCGACGTCGAGACCTTCGAACGCGACCTGCGCGCCGCCGCCGCGGCCGACCGGACCAACGTGCCAGACGAGGCCAGAACGGCGTACCAGCAGGCAATCGCGCTCTACCGTGACGACTTCGCCACCGACGCGCCGTTCGAGCAATGGACCTTGCTGCCGCGTGAGAGCCTGCGGATCAAACTCGTCGATGCACTCGACAGGCTCAGCCACATCGCACTGACCGACCGCCGGACGGACGACTGCATTGCCACAGCGCACCGCATGCTCGACGTCGACCCGTGCCGCGAGGACGCCCACCGGCTGCTGATGCGCTGCTACGCCGCCCAGGGACGGACCTATCAGGCCCTGCGGCAGTACGAGTTCTGCACCCGGATCCTGCAGGCCAGGATCGACGCCAGCCCGGCACCCGACACCATCAAGCTGTACGACGCGATCCGGTCCAGCTCGGCCCTGGAGCCTGAGCAGGCCAACTGATGCGGAGATGGGCACCGCAACCGCGCGGTGCCCATCTCCCCGAAGGCACCGGTCAGACCGGGTTCTCGACCTGGATGATCGGGCCCTCGTTGAACCCGGTCATGTCGAAGCCCGGGGCGCCCAGCGTGCTGTCGAGGAACACCGAGACGACCAGCTTGTAGATGCCACTGGTCTGGCTGCCCGGGTTGCCCTCGTCCAGGGTGTTCGGCGGAACCGTGAGCTCGACGGCGTAGTCCGAGACCGCCGGGTCGGCGGCCACCGTGTTGTCACTGGCGAGCAAGAGCTCCGGACCGCCGCCGATGGACTCGGCGAACACCTGTACGTTCCACCGGCCGCCGAGCGCGGACAGCCAGAGCGGCCGGAGCAGACCGGTGATCTTCCACGCCACCTTGATCTTGAACGAGTCGTTCCGGTTCAGGACGTGGTTGCCGACCTCGAACGGCGGGAACGTACCGGCCGGGTCGATCACGACCACGGTGGTGATGTCGCCCTCGATCAGGCCGGGAATGTTGGGATCGAACTGCTGCATGACTACTCCCCCTGGTACGGGCGGGCCCACGATTGATCCGCCTCGCACCGAGGGTCGCGCGCGGCACTGAGCCGGCGGCCACAGCAGTGCTGAGCGTCGGCGCTCAGCCTTCGCTAAGGGGGAAAGCGCAGGTCAGTCGCTGATTCCGAGGGAGATCTCCAGACCGTTCGTACCTCCGGAGTGCACGGCGAAGAAGTCGCCCCGGTCCAGCACCGTCAGCCCTCCCGACCGCTTGAACACCAGTCGACGGCCGCATCCGTCGTACGGACAGACGAACAGGAGCTCGGCTCCGTTGTCGGCCTCGAGAACCATCCGGTGGTGGGGATTCATGCCAACCTCCTCGGCGCAGCGATCACCGCGAGCCACTGACCGACATAGTTCCCCACCAAGCACCCAACATCCACCGGTGGTGTCCGCTAAGCGGTCGACTCAGAGAATTTCGGTATACACGATCCGAAATCCGCTTCTAGTGTGGAATTGCTCGCCTGGCGGTTGTAACCCCCACAACCGGACAGCCTGACCGAAATGCGCTGGGTCGCGCGACCCTCACCCCAAGAGGCGTGCCACTGCCCCGCCCGGTCCAAGCCGTTGTCCGGCACCGCCAGGCGGCCTGCGTTTCCCCACCCGCCGCGGCTCCGGCTCGTACCGCGCAGCACTCTTACCCGCCAGGGTGCATGATGGCACCAGGGTGTGCTCCGGAAAGTGGGCGCGTTTCCCGTTGTGCGACCCCTCGGGAGTCGTTGGTGTCCCTGGACCAGAGGTCGGCCGAAGATTTCGGCCAGTTCGCGCTCGACCTGCATGACCTCGGTGGAGTCGAAGAGACCGTCGAAGCCGTGGTTCAGTTCGCCCGGCAGGCGGTGTGGTGCAAACATGCCTCCGTCGTGCTCATCACGCGCGGCCGGCGGCCGGAGATCATGGCATTGACCGACCCGCAGCTCGCCGACCTGTATCACCAGCAGATCGCTGCCGGTATCGGGCCCCTCCTCACCGTGGTCGAAACCGGCGAGCCGCTGCTCATCCCGGATGTGACCGCCGAAGCCAGGTGGTCACCGCAGTGGAGCGAGCAGGTCATGGCGGTCGGCATCCGGTCGGCGATGCATCTGCCGTTGCTCTCCGGTGGCCACGCCGCGGCGGTGATGAGTTTGTACTGCGACGAGCCTGACGGGTTCGAGGTCGACGACATCGCCATTGCCCACATCCTCGCCCGGCACGCCTCGGTCGCGATCGCCGTGGCCCGCAACGACGCGTCCATGGCGCAGGCCGTCGACGCCCGCAAGCTCGTCGGCCAGGCCATGGGAATCCTGATGGAACGCTACGACCTCGACGGCGACCGTGCCTTCGACGTCCTCAAGCGCTACTCCCAGGACAACAACCGCAAGCTACGCGACGTCGCCCAAGAACTGATCGACACCCGCAAACTCCCGCACTGAAACCGCGTGCCGCCAGGTGTCATTCCTGGCGGCATCACTCCCTACGGACTCAGTCCTTGAAGGCGTCCTTGACCTTCTCGCCGGCTTGCTTGAGGTTTGCCTTGGTCTGGTCCGCCTGGCCTTCGGCTTGCAGGTCGCGGTCGTCGGTGGCGTCGCCGGCCTTCTCCTTGACCTTTCCCTTGGCCTCTTCGGCCGCATTCCGAAGTTTGTCGTCCGCACCCATCGATCTCTCCTGACCTGGTTCCGATGTTCTAGGTCTCGGGTGCCCCTCCCCCGCCACTCCATGCGTGGAAGGCTTCTACTGCGGTGGGGAGGGTGTAGAAGACGCGGTCCGGGCCCAGGCGGTCCAGGAAGCCGGCGGCTTGGAGGTCGTCGCGGAGTTCTTGTTTGACGCGGGCCAGGGCGAGGGTGATGCCGCGGTCGGCGAGTTCTTCGCGCAGCGAGTCGAGGGCGTCGATCGCGGTGATGTCGATCTCGATGTTCGCCTCGGTGTTGAGGAGCAGCCAGCGGACCGGCGTACCGGCGGTGTCGACCGCGGCCAGGGCGCGGCGGCGGAAGTTTTCGGCGTTCGCGAAGAACAGCGGGGAGTCGTAGCGATAGACCACGAGCCCTGGGACGGGCTGGGCGTCGGGGTAGTCGTCGACGTCGTGCATGCCCGCGATACCTGGCACGTAGCCGAGGATGCCGTCGTGCGGTCGCGCGACCCGGCGCAGCACGTCGAGCACCGACAACGCGACCGCCACGAGTACGCCGTACAGGACGTTGAGAGCGATCACGCCGATAGTCGTTGCCACCGCCAACAACAACTCACTGAACCGGAAGGACGCGATCCGGCGGAACTCGCCGAGCTCGATCAGCCGGAGGGCCGCGAAGACCACAAGCGCTCCGAGCGCCGGGATCGGGAACGTCGAGAGCAGCGGCCCCGCGAACAGCAGGGTCGCGACGATCACCGCAGCCGCGACCAGCGAATACACCTGGCTCTTCGCTCCGGATGCCTGAGCGACCGCCGTACGGCTTCCACTACTGCTGACCGGGAAACCACGGACCAAGCCCGCGCTGATGTTCGCCAACCCGAGAACCAGCAACTCCCGGTCGGCATCGACGCGCTCATCACCTCTGGCCGCAAAGGCCCGGCCGGTCAGCACAGTGTCCGTGTAGCCGACCAGCGCAACCCCGAGCGCGGGCAGTGCGAGCAGTGCGAGATCTTCTCCGGTCAGCGCAGGCACGTGCAGCTCCGGAAGGCCGCTCGGCACCTGACCGACCAGCGCCACGCCCTTGTCCTCCAGTCCCGCCGCCCACGCGACGAAAGCGGCCAGCGCAACGACGATCAGCGGCCCAGGCAGCCGGGGTGCCCAGCGCGCCAGCGCCAGCAACGACGCCAAGGCGGTCACCGACAACAGCACCGGCGCCAGCTGCCACTCGCCGAACAACCGGATCGCAGACAACACCTCGGCCGGCGGCGAGTCTCCGCTCACAGGAGCGCCGGTCAGCCGCCCGAGCTGACCGGCGATCATGATCACCGCGATACCCGCCATGTAGCCGACGAGTACCGGCTTCGACAACAGATCCGCAAGAAACCCCAGCCGGGCCAGCCAGCCCACCACACAGATCGCGCCGACCAGCAACGCCAGTACGGCGGCCAGCAGCGCATAGCGAGCCGGATCACCCGCTGCCAGCGGCCCGATCGCCGCTGCGGTCAGCAACGCGGTCGTGGACTCCGGCCCGAGCGACAGCAACCGAGATGTGCCGAGCAGGAAGTAGATCACCAGCGGCGCCAGTGCGACCCAGAGCCCGGTCACCGCGGGCAGCCCGGCCAGCTGGGCATACGCCATCACCTGCGGGACGAAGTACGCCGCCACCGTGACGCCCGCGATCAGGTCGGAACGAAGCCAGGCCACGCGGTACTGACGAAGTGTCGCAACCCCGGGAGACGACAATCTCCAGCCCGCCATCGCGAACCCCCCTCGCCTCGATCATTGTGCACGCGACCCCGGCCCCAGGACACGCAACTGGAGCTGGATGCCGAAGCGTACGTCGGGATCGTCGAGGTCGAGAGCACCGACGTCGACGGCGCGGCGGAGGCGGTAGCGGAAGGTGTTGGGGTGCACATGCAGCGTCTCTGACGCGGCCGTGACATCGCCGAAGAAGTCCAGCCAGGCCTGCAAGGTCTCGAGCAGGTTGCTCTGGTGCAGGCCGTCGTAGTGGATCAGCCGCGCCAGCGGGTCGCTCGGGCGGTCGCCGCGCGAGGTCGCCAGATCACGCATCTCGAGGATCAAGGCCTCCACCTGCACGTCGGCCAGCCGCGCGATCCGGGAGCCGCTGCGACGCTCACGAAGAACCCGCAGCGCACGATCGGCGCAGTCCCGGGCATGAACGATGCCGGGCAGATCCCGCGCGACCGGGCCGATACCGACGATCGGGCACATCCGGTCGCCGACCCGATGGAGGAAGTCGGTCGCCATCCGCACGACCCGGTGCTCGCCGTCGTCGTTCGCGGTCGGCACCGGGACGAGACCGTAGACGACTGCGCCGACCTGAGCGGCGGCCGCTCGGGACTGGACCGCCCCGAGGTGCACCGCGAGCGCGTCGCCGAGTCGTTCCAGCTCCTGGGCGACCGCTGCCCCCTCAGTGACGGATTCCCGGACGGCGACCGCGAGTACGACGAGCGGCTGGCGGGCGAGGCCCAGCCGTTCCAGCGCCTCGTGGGCTCCGACGCCGCCTTCGAGGACGGAGCTGAGTAGATCGGTCCGCAACCGCCGTCGGACATCCGCGCCCGCACGCACCCGCATCAGATGGAGGGCAACCAACTTCGCAGCCTCCAGCATCGCCTCGGCGCGCTTGTCACTCAGCGGTCCGTGCACCGCCGCCCAGATCGAACCGAGAAACTGGTCGCCGGCCCGGACCGCGACTGCGACGCGCGGCATCGTCAGACCGTCCGGATCGTTGGGCAGTGGGTAGATGTACACCGGCTGATCGCTGCGGTGCAGCTCGCGGAAGACCCCCCGCTCGGACAGCACCCGGGAGAACCGCTCGGGCACCTGCCGGCCGAGGATGGTCTCGACCCGCGAGGAATCCGCCTCGTCCTGCCGGCCGGAGAACGCCAGTACGCGCGAGCTGCGGTCCTCGATCGTGATCGGTGCGTCGAGCAACGCTGCCACCGCGTTCGCCACCGCGAACAGGTCGCCGGACGGCATGCCGCCCAAGGACTCGTCCTCCATCTGACCGACGTCGTCCTCGGCGAGCAAGGACCGCAGCATCGCGGCGAGGTGAGCCCAGGGCACACCACGGCTGAGGCCGATCAGGGCGACCTGCGAGGTGTCGGCCGCGGCCCGCACCGCGGGCGTCAACGGTACGGGCGCCCGCAGTACGAGCGCCGCCGCTTCCGCTCGCCCCAACTGCTCGAGGACGTCGACGACCTCCGCCGGTTCGTCCAGGCCCACACCCAGCATCAGAGCGTGTGGAGGCAGCGATGGAGCGTCGACCCGGTCGTGGATCACGACTCCACTGACGTCGACCGTGTGCTCGGGATCGCCGCGCACCAGGTCGAGCAACGTCGCACCGAGGTCGTCGAGGATCCTGGCCAGACTCGCGCGCGGCCGCGCGCCAGGGATCGAGCTCATCGCGGGGAGCACCTCCCGACGGTAGGCGTCGTCCCGAGCAGGCTACTTTGTCCAGGCGGACAAGATCTAGGGTTCTGATTCGTCCGCGTCGACAATCAGACCGCCAGCCACTCCATCCCGGTGGTGACCTCCTCGAGCCGTTCGGCGACCGGTACGACCCCGAGTCCGGCGCCGGTCGGTACGGCGAGATGCCCGTCCTCCAGGACAAAGGGTTCGGTGATGTCGGTGCGGTAGTAGCGCGACGACCCCGAAGTGTCCCCAGGGAGCGTGAAGCCCGGCAGGGCCGCGAGCGCGACGTTGCCGGCCCGGCCGATACCGGTCTCGAGCATGCCGCCACACCAGACCGGGATCCCGTGGGCGACGCACACGTCGTGGATGCGACGGGCCTCGAGATAACCGCCCACCCGGCCAGGCTTGATGTTCACTACATCGCAGGCGCCCATTCGGATCGCTGCCGCGGCCGACCGCGCAGAGGTGATCGACTCGTCCAGACAGACCGGGGTGTTGATCAGCTTCGCGAGATCCGCATGGCCGAGTACGTCCTCCTCGTCGAGCGGCTGCTCGATCAGCAGCAGCCCGAACGCGTCCAGCTGTGCCAGGTGCCGCGCGTCCGCGATGGTGTACGCCGTGTTCGCGTCGACCTGCAGCAGTACGTCGTCGCCGAACCGTTCACGCACTGCCCGCACCGGCTCGATGTCCCAGCCGGGCTCGATCTTCAGCTTGATCCGCAGGTACCCCTCGTCGAGATACCCGCCGACCGCGTCGAGCAGCGCCGGGATGCTGTCCATGATCCCGACCGAAACCCCGCACGGCACACGTTCGTGCACGGCACCGAGCTCACGAGCGAACGAGCGTCCCGTCGCCCGCAGCTCAGCGTCGAGCACGGCGGCTTCGAGTGCTGCCTTGGCCATCCGATGACCCCGGATCGGCTCCAGCACCGGTGCGACGAGCTGCGCCTCGAGCGGTCCAGCCGCCGCAAGCGCAGGAACGAGAAACCTCCGCAGTACGTCGGCCGCACCCTCGACGTACTCGGATGAGTACAGCGGTTCCGTCATCGCCACGCACTCGCCCCAACCCTCGGCCTCGTCGGTGACGACGCGGACCAGCAGCACGTCACGGGTGGTCTGCGAACCGAAGGACGTCCGGAACGGCGCGACGAGCGGCATCGCGATGTGCCGCAGTTCGACCCCGGTGAGCTTCATTCGCCTCTCCTCACGACGTACCAACCGGCGCGGTCGAACCCGGTGATCCGCGCGCCGTCGGACAGCAGCTCTGCCAGCGTTTCGCGGACCGCTGTCCGCCACTGCCGTGCGATCGCGGGCTCGGTCACCCGCAACGCCTCGATGTCGGCCGGCACCGCGACGAGGCAGGTCGTCCCGGTCGACCGGCCGGCGACCGGTTTGCCGGCACCCGACCGGCCGAGGGCCACCACCGCGCCTGCGGCGACCTCGCTCTCAGCGGATGACGACCCTGCCGCGGCCCGGTCGCAGGCCGCGGCGACGGCGGGATCGGCAAGCTGCCAGCGCACCAGCAGCCGGTCCGACTCATCTCCATCATTGATCGAATCGGTCATCGGGCCGTAGAAGTTGGGCAGGTACTCGTCGGTCTGTGCGCCGAGCTTCACGAGGTTGAAGTAGGCGTTGCGGCTGACCAACGGATCGAAGGTCCACGCAACTTCGGAGACTCCGCGTTGCAGCGCCCACGATCGCTGGTGAAGCTTGAGTGCGAACCCAACCCCGTGCCCGGTGCCGTTCCGCGAGACACCGGCGATGTGGCTGTGCAACGCGTCCTCGGCAGGCGCGTGGAAGAAGCCGACACAGGCACCGACAAGTCGCGGTCCGTCGAACGCGCCCCCGACGTAGTTGCCGGCTTTCGTCAGCGCCCGCAAGAGCTCGACCGACACCTGCGGGTTGCTACCGCGACCCCAGATCTCCACGTAGAGGCGTACGACGTCCTCGAGCTCCGGCAGCTCGACGAGCTCGCGCACCACGACGCGCGCCGCCACGGCCGCGGAATCGGCCGCGCGGGCGGCTCGGTCCCGGACGGGATCCGTCAGCACCTCCAGGCCGCCAAGTGGCTCAGGTCTGATCATGGTGGGTCCCCGTCGTCTCGAGTTGGTGGATCGGATCGGCCAGCAGGTCGTCGATCAGTGCCCGCAGCAGGTCGGTCCGCGCTGCGAGCGGCTCGACGAGTACGTGCTCGTCGTCGGCATGCGCTCCTCCCCCGACCGCGCCGAGGCCGTCGAGGGTCGGCGTACCCACGCCTGCGGTGAAGTTTCCGTCCGAGGCCCCACCGACCGCCGCCGAGGTCGGCTCCGGCAGGCCCAGTCGCCTGGCGACGGTGCGGACCCGCTCGAACAGCTGGGCGGACGACTCGGCCTCCAGCGGCGGCCGGTTCGGTCCGCCACTGACCAGCACCTGTGCAGCCGAGAGGACTGGCCGAAGGTTGCGGATCGCGGTGTCGACCCGGTCCTGCTCGGCGCGAGTCCTGGTCCGCACGTCAACCGAGAACGACCCCTCGGCCGGCACGGTGTTGCTGGTCGTGCCCGCGCGCGAGACGGTCGGGGTGACCGTCGTACCGACCTCGGGAGACGTCAGCGCACTCACCGCCAGCGCCTGATGTGCAAGCTCCAAGGTGGCGTTCACACCCCGCTCGGGATCCAGTCCCGCGTGAGCGGCCCGCCCGACGAGCTGTACGTCGTACAGGGAGACGCCCTTGCGCTCGGTCTTCAGTGCACCGCCGTCGGCGGACGCCTCGAGGACCAGGGTCACCTCGGCCCGGCGGGCCTCCTCCTCGATCAGTTCCCGTGACGAGGGTGAGCCGAGCTCCTCATCACCGGTGACGAGGAGCGTGACCCCGTCGCGGCCCGCGGCCGCATGGAAGGCCATCGCGAGTCCGGCCTTCATGTCGAAACAGCCCGGGCCGCGCAGGACGCCGCCCTCGACCGAATACGGCCGGGTGGCGAGCGAACCGAGCGGCCAGACCGTGTCGTGATGCCCGAGCAGCAGAACCCGCGAACCGCCGCCGATCCGCCAGCGCAGGTGGGTGCGCCCGTCCACCACGATCCAGTCGGGTTCGACGCCGAGCCGCGCGGTGCCGACCCGCTCCACCACGGCGGCGGAGCGGGCGACCGCGGACAGGTCGGACGACGGCGACTCGCACTCGACCAGGGCGCGGATGTCGGACAGCAGGTCGGTCAGCATCAGTCCGCCCGCGGTGTCGCGCGGACGCCGAAGTGGACGTACCGCTCGCCGGTCGGCAGCGCGTAGAAGGTCACCGGCAGCCAGGTCTCGGCCGAGGGCGGCTTGACCACGAACAGCCCGGGCCCGACCGGGACCATCGGGAACTCCTCCACCGGATTCGGCTGCAGCTCGGCCAGCGGGCCGGTGAGGATCGTCCGCAGCAGCGGACCGTCGTCGGTCGCCTCGACCTCCATCCGAACCGAGGCTCGCTCGTAGCCCCCGACGTACGGCGTGATGTCGACGGTCACCGGTTCGGCCGGCGGAGCCAACGGCGCCGGCATGTCGACGCCGGCGACCTCGGCGAAGATCTCGCGGTACAGATCCTGGTAGAGATCGCGGGTGTTGCCGCCGTTCGTCAACAGGCTGACGGCCAGCCCTGCGTCGGGAAGGACCCGCAGGAAGGCTGCCTGGCCGATCGTGTTGCCGTCGTGGCCGTACAACCGGTGCCCGTCCCAGCCGAAGCGGATCCACCCCAGTCCCCACGAGTCGCCGCGGGCGTACTTGTCAGGAAGATCGGCCTGGTGCGCGGCCATGGCGGTCGCGCTGTCCTCCGCGAGAACCCGCGTGCCGTCGGCGATCGTGCCGCCGGTCAGGTGCAACCGGGCGAAGGCCAGCACGTCCGCGACAGTCGACGTCACCAGTCCGGCGGGTCCAAGGGATCGCGGCAACCCCCAGACCGGGGCCGGCTGCTGCGTGCCGTCGTTCTCGATGTGTCCCACGGCCGCCGAGAACAGCAACGCATCCTCCGGCAGGGTGCTGGTGTGGATCAGCCCGAGCGGGGTGAACAGCTGCTCCCGCATCGCCGCGTCCCACGTCTTCCCGGTGACCTTCTCGATCACCCGTCCGAGCAGGGAGTAACCCGAGTTGCAGTACGACCAGGTCGCGCCGAGCGGGTGGTTCTGTGCCGCGTCGGCCAGCAGGTCGACGTACTTCTCCAGGCAGTCGTCGCCGCGGCCGGTGTCGGTGAAGATGTCGCCGTCGATCCCGCTGGTGTGGGTCAGGAGGTGCCGCAGGGTCACGGACTTGGTCACCTCGGGATCGCGCAGCCGCAGTTCCGGCAGCACCTCAACAAGCGGAGCGTCGAGGTCGAGCAGTCCCTCGTCGACCAGACGCATCGCGACCGTTGCCGTCCACACCTTCGTGATGGAGCCGATCTGGAAGACCGACTCGGCGCTCACCGGGGCCGCGGTCCTCAGGTTGAGTACGCCGTACGACGCCACCACCTGCTCATCCGCTTCGCCCTCGTGCAGGCGCAGGATGCCGAGCTGGGCACCCGGAACACCGTGCCGCTCGGCGAGTTGCGCCAGCCGCCGCTGCCAATGCGCAACGTCGATCCGCCCGCGTCCCGCGTGCACTGTGTACTGCTCGACCCAGTCGACAACGCGACGGTTGTAGTCGAGCCGTTGCGACGGCGGACCGCTGACGATGAACAGGTGCGACGCGTCCGGGTACAGCACCAACCGCGTCGGTACGCCGAGTTGCCGCAACGCAGTGTGCCACTCCTGGGCCTGGCCGACCGGGCATCGCACGTCGGCCCCACCGTGCAGCACGAGTGTCGGCGTCCGTACGGCGCTCACGTTGGTGATCGGCGACATCGCGGCGAATCGCTCCGGCTCCGCCCAGGGCGTCCCGTTGAGCTCGAGCACGTTGAGGAAATGCCCCTCGTCGCTGGTACCACCCATGCTCACCAGGTCACTCACCACGCCGCCCGCCACCGCGGCGGCGAACCGATCGTCGTGCCCGGTCAGCCAGCACGTCATGAAACCGCCGTAGCTGTAGCCGGTGACCGCCAGCCGATCGCGGTCCACCAGTCCTTCCGCGACGAGCTGATCGACGGGCTCGAGGAAGTCGTTGCCGTCAGCAACGCCCCAGCCACCCTTCACGCCGTTGTAGAAGGCCGAACCGTAGCCGTCGCTGCCGCGCGGGTTGATCAGCAGCACCGTCCAGCCGCGGGCCGCGAGCTCCTGGTGATAGAGATGCACCTCGTCGGCGGCGGCATTCCAGGCATTGTGCGGACCGCCGTGAATGTCGAGCAGCAGCGGACTCGGTCCGGTCCGCTCCGGATCACGGACCAGCCAGCCGGAGACGCTCGTACCATCGGAGATCGTGAACGTCCGCTCCTCGCGAAGGAACAGCTCGACCTCGCTCACCGCGGCGCCGTGCTCAGTCAGTACCTTCAGGTCCGTACTCGCGAGGTCCACCACACAGATCTCGCCGTACGACGTGGGCGTGGCGAGCGCGCTCGCAGCCTTGCCCGCGGCAACGGACAGGCCGGACACCACTCGCCCATCTCCCGCAATGACCGGGCGAGCGTCACTGCCGTCGAGTGCGACCGACCACAGGTTCGAACAGCCACGGTCGCGGACACAGAGGTACACGCGGCCTTCGTGCTCGTGCGGCCGACCGCCCGGGTACGCCGCCGCGCCGGGCATCACGTTGCGATCAAGGGAAGCGGACAGGTCGACGATCTCGCCTCCGTCCAGCGGGACGCGCAGCAGGCTTGCGTGCCCTTCCGGGTCGCCGAGCCATCCGACGACCAAGAGTGCGCTTCCGTCTGAGGAGTAGTCGACAGTCCCCGCAACGCCTTCGGTCAGTGCGATCACCTGTGGCTTGGCCTTCGGGTCATCGACCGCGAGGGTGTGAACGGCTGTGCGGTACCGCAGGTCGCTGTCGGTTCCGACGCGGCGGGCGAACGCGATCGTCGTACTGTCCGGCGACCAGCTCAGCGCGCCGACGCTCTCCGAACCATCGGTGAGCTGGCTCAGCTTGCGTGTCTCCGGCTCGATCACGTGCAGCTGGGCGCGGGCAGCGCCGTACAGGCCTGCGCCATCCGCTTGATAGTCCAGCCCGTCCGATACCAACGGCCCGCTCGCACCGCCGGCCGGATCGACCGGTGCACTGAACGCCAATCGAGTGCCGTCCGGGCTCCACGCCGGCGCGCCCGCACCGAGGGCAAGGTCGGTCACACTCTCGGGTTCGCCACCGTCAGCCGCGAGTACGGCGAGCTGGCCGTCACGGAGGAACGCGAGCCGCGAGCCGTCCGGTGACCAGACCGGTCCGGTGTCGCTCGGGCCGCTGGTGAGTTGCCGTGCCGTCCCACCGTCGGTCGGGACCAGCCACAACCGGTCGACGTTGCGGTCCTCCTCGGCGTCGAGAGTCCTCACCACGTAGGCGATCCGGGATCCGTCCGGGGACAACGCGGGCTGGGACGGGACCACGAGGCCGGTGAGATCATCGATGCGCATCCGTCGGGTCATGATGTGCTCCTGTCGGTCGCGCCCTGCCGCCCGGGTACGGCGGCGAGCAGCTCACGGGTGTAGTCGTCGCGGGGATCGGCCAGCACCTGTTCGGTGGGACCGTGCTCGACGATCCGGCCGCGATACATGACAGCGATGTGCGCCGCGACGTAGCGGACCACCGCGAGGTTGTGCGAGATGAAGAGGATGGACAAGCCGAGCTCGCGCTGCAGCTCGCGCACCAGGTTCAGTACGGCGCCCTGGATCGAGACGTCGAGCGCCGACGTGATCTCGTCGGCGATCACGACCTCGGGACGGCCGGCCAGCGCGCGGGCCAGGGCGACCCGCTGGCGCTGACCACCGGACAGCTCGGCCGGGTAGGACCTGGCCTGCGCCGGATCGAGGTGCACGAGCTCGAGGAGGCGCGCGACCTCGGCTCGCCGCTCGGCCCGTGAACTGCCGGGCGGGATCGTCTCGGCGACGCTCTCCCCGATCCGCATCCGTGGGTCGAGTGCGGAGTACGGATCCTGGAAGACCAGCTGCAACGGTCGCTGCCGCCCGCGGGTCGGAACGGGCCGGCCATCGAGCCGGATCTGCCCGGCGTGCAAGGGCGCGAGCCCCACGGCAGCGCGAGCGAGGGTGGACTTGCCCGACCCCGATTCGCCCACCAGCCCGACGATCTGACCAGCCGGAACGGTCAGGCTGACCCCGTCGACCGCGGTCGTCCGTCCGTAACAGACGCTGACGTCGTCGAAGTGCAACTCGCTCATGGTGCCTCCACCAACTCGTCGATCGCCTCGTCCAGGTCCAGCGGCTCGCCCGGATGCCAGCACGCGACCCGACGTTCGGAGCCGTCCGCGATCAGCGCTGGGTCCTCAGCACGGCAACGCTCGTCGGCCAGCGGACACCGGTCCGCGAACGCACAGCCCACCGGGACCTCCGCGGGCGCAACCGGACGGCCCGGGATCACCGCGAGCGGACGATCGAGGTCGGTGTCCAGATCGGGGACGGCGGCAACCAACGCCCGCGTGTACGGATGACGAGCCGCGGTCGTCAGCTCGTCCGCCGGGAGATCCTCGACGATGCGACCGGCGTACATCACCAGCACGCGGTCACACACCTCGCGGACGACGGTCACGTCGTGACTGATGAGAACCAGCGCGACATCGTCGGCCCGGCGGATCGAGTCGAGCAGGTCGAGGACCTGTCGCTGGACGGTGACGTCGAGCGCGGTGGTCGGCTCGTCGGCCACGATCAAGGCCGGCGTACCCATCAGCCCCATGGCGATCATCGCCCGCTGGCGCATGCCGCCGGAGAACTCGTGCGGGTACTGCCGGACCCGGCGATCGGCGCCGGGAATCCGGACCGCACGCAACCGATCCACGGCACGGGCCATGGCATCCTTGCGACCCAGACCCTGGTGATGGTGCGCGACCTCGGCGAGCTGCCCACCCACTCGACGCGTGGGGTTGAGCGAGGTCATCGGATCCTGGAACACCATGGCGAGCGACGTTCCGAGTAGCCGCTGCCGCGCCTTGGTGTCACGGCCCAGCAGGTCGGTGCCGAGCAACTCGAGCCGGTCGGCTTCGACCCGTCCTGGTACGTCGACCAGCCCGGACACAGCGAGCGCGGTGAGCGACTTGCCCGAACCCGACTCGCCCACGACACCGAGTGCCTCGCCGCGCCGTACGACGAACGAGACGCCGCGGACGGGGTGGATGTCGCCGGTCGGTCCGGGGAAGCTGACGGTCAGGTCGTCCACGTGCAACACAACGTCGGGCTGATCGCTGCTTCCCTTCACTGAGGACGTTTCGGGTACGGGACTCGAGACTCCGCCGACCTTGTTGGTGATACCGAGGCCCTTGGCAACGGTCTCGCCGAACAGGTTGAACGCCAGGCCCGCCAGCAGCACGGCGGCGCCAGGTGCTAGCGCCGCGGCCGGGTTCACGTAGATCGCGCTGATGCCGTCGTACAGCAACCGGCCCCAGTCGTACGCCGGCGGCTGCACACCGAGTCCGAGGAACGAGAGCCCCGCGAAGGCCAGCAACGCGCCGCCGGCAGCGATCGTGGCATTGACGATCAATGGCTCGGCGATGTTCGGCAGGATGTGCCGGAACAGGATGCGGACCCGATTGACGCCCGCGATCCGCGACGCCGCGACGAAGTCCCGAGCAGCCAGCCCGGCGACGAGCGTCTGGGTGAGCCGGGCGAACGCCGGTGCGCCGGCGAACCCGATCGCGAGTACCGCGCCGGTCGCGCCGACGCCGAAGATCACCGCGAAGAACAGTGCGAGCAACAGACCCGGGAAGGCGACCACGACGTTCACGGCCGCCGACACGAACCGTCCACCGCGCCGGCCGAGCAGGAACGGCGCCGCTCCGAGGATCAGGCCGGCGACGATCGCGATGGCAGTCGCAGCGAGGGCGAGCGCGACCGACAACCGGCCGGCGACCAGCACGCGGTAGAGGATGTCGCGGCCGAGGTTGTCGGTTCCCACCCAGTGCGCGCCGGACGGACCGGCCAGGATGTCACCGGTGTCGACCACGTTCGCCCGGGTGGTCCAGAGCTCTGGCCCGAGGACGGCGAGGACCAGGATCATCGCCACCAGGACGGTCGCGGTGAGCCCGAGCGGCGTGCGGAGTACGGCGTACCACCGTCGCTTCATCTCAGTCCTCCCGGATCACGGAGCGCGGATCGAGCAGCGCGAGCGCCACGTCGACGACGGTGTTCGCGAGCAGGACGCCCACGCCGTACACCAGGACGATGCCCTGGACGACCGGGTAATCCTTGCTGAGGATCGACTGCACGATCGTCATCCCCAGGCCCGGCCAGCTGAAGACGTTCTCGATCAGCACGGTCCCGGCGACCATCGAACTCAGGATCAGGGCGCCGAGGGTGAGCGCTGCGGTCGCCGCATTGGGCAGCGCATGGCCGAGGTAGACCGTCCGGGCCGGGAGGCGCTTGGCACGGGCGGTGCGAATGAAGTCCGCGTCCAGCACGCTGACCATCTCGACCCGAAGGATGCGCGCCAGGATCGCCGCCGGACCGAGTGCCAGGCACAGCACGGGAAGGACGTACGCGCCGGCCGTCTGGTTGCCCGCGACCGGCAGCCAGTGCAGGCTCACGCCGAAGACGAAGACCAGTCCGACACCGATCAGGAAGTCGGGAATGATCCCGAGCACGACGCTGACCGCGGTGAACCCGAGCTCGGTCCGGCGGCCGTGCCCTCGCCGCGTCAGCACGCCGACGACGACACCCACCGGTACGGCGATCGCCACGGCGAGCGCGAACGCGAGCACCGCCAGGATCACCGTGGCCGGCAGCCGCTGGGCGATCACGTCGGAGACCGGTAGCTGCGACTGCAGCGAGGTGCCGAGGTCACCGCTGAAGAGTCGCTTGAGGTAGTCGGCGTACTGCATCCACAGTGGGTCGTCGAGCCCGAGCTCCAACCGCTTGGCCGCGACCAGGTCGGCCGGTGCCGTCGGTCCCAACGCGGCCCGGATCGGGTCGCCCGGAATCAGGTGGATCATCAGGAACGACGCCGTCACGACCACCCACAGGGAGACGAGCAGGCGGCCGAGACGTCGTACGCCGAAGCGCACCCAGGCGTGTGACCAGAGGGCTTGCCGGGTTTCGGCTGGAATCGTGGTGGCCATCTGGTCAGTGCGCCAGCATGCGGATGCTGGTCGGGACGATCTGCCCCGGAGTCTCGAACCGCGCCTTGGCTCCGAACGTCTTGACCGGGCTGTTGGCAAACGGCACCAGATCCGCGTCGGCGACGATGGCCGACTCGGCCTCCAGCCACGTGGCACAGCTGTCCTTGCCGGACAACGCGGTGGCCTTGGCGACCGTCGCCTCGTACTTGGCGTTGTGGATGCCGGAGAAGTTCGTCCCATTCGGAGCGGCCGGTCCGGACAGGAACGGCACCACTCCGTCGGGACTGTTGACGTTGAGCGGGACCCAGGCGATGTCCCAGTCACCGGCGCTGAAGATGGTCTCGGTCAGCGTGGACGCGGCCTGGCCTCTCGCGGTCACCTTGACGCCGGCCGCCTGCCACTGCTGGACGGCGAGCTCCGCGGCCGCCGCCATCCCACTGCCCCGGCTGTTGTCGTAGAGGAAGGTGAGTGGCGGGACGTTCGCCTTCTGCAAGGCCGCCTTCGCCGCTTCGACGTTCCGCGTGGGCAGGCTCTTCGAGACGGAGTCACCCGGGCAGGCGACCGCGCCGATGGTGGCCAAGGTCGTTGCCGGTCCACCCTTTCCGGACGTCAGCACCTTCTGGAGCTCGGCCAGATCGAGCGCCTGGGTGAGCGCCATCCTGACCGCGGGGTCGCTCGCTGCCCTCCCCTTGGCGTGGTTGTACCACTGCTCGCCGATCAGGGCGGTCGTCTCGGCCGCGAACAGGCCCGACTTCTCCAGCCGGTCCGCATCCGGGCCGATCACCGTGGCGGCGTTGAGTCCGCCGGACAGCAGCAGGTTCGCGGCCGTCGTCTCGTTCTGGATGACCTTCATCACGATCGTGTCGGGCATCCCCGCGGTGGCGGTGGTCGCGCCGTTCGGTCCCCAGGTGTAGCCCTCGCGGATCTTGTAGGTGTAGTGGTCGCCGGGAGCGGCCTCGGTCAGCTGGTAAGGCCCGGTTCCCGCGGTCGTCCGGGCCAGCGACTTGCGGTCCTGCAGGCCGTTCGGGCACACGATCGGCAGGCTCGCCAGTCCGTTCAGGACGAACGGCGCGGGCGTGGCGAGGGTGAGCGTCACGGTCCCGGCCGCGTCGTCGGCCTTGGCGGTGGCGCCGACCGGGAGGAAGGTGCCGAGGAACGGACTCTTGTTCTTCGGATCGCCGACGTACGCGACGTTGGCGGCGACGTCGGAGGCCTTCAGCGCCGTACCGTCGGCGCAGTTGATGCCGTCGGCAAGCGTCAGGGTGACGGTCTTGCCGCTCACCGCCCACTTGGTGGCCAGGCCGGACCGGATCTCACCGTCGTCGGACTTGACCGACAGCAGCGAGTCGTAGGCCAGCTGGGTGACGGTGAAGAGCGCGCTCGCAGCCGACGACTGCGGGTCCAGGTTCCCCGGGTCGGTCGAGAGCGCCATCGTGAACGTGCCGCCGTCCACCACGGCGGCTGCGTCGCCACCGCCGGACGGATCGCTCTTATTGCCGCAGGCAACTAGGAGGGCGAGGGCGAGCACGGCGCCGGTGGTGGCGGCAGGCAGTTTCATATCGGAGTCCGTTCCGTCGGTGAGGGGTGGTCCGCTGCTCAGACGCCGGCGCGCCGGACGGCGCGACCCATGTGCAGGTAACGGGCGTGGCCGTCGCCCTGATCGCCGATGAACACGTACGGCAGGTACATCCCCCGGTCGGCCTCGAGCGGGATCAGCCGGTCGGTGCCGTAGGGCACGAGCTCCTTGCGCTCGGCCTGCTCCCCCAGTTCCACGAACAGCCCCTTCGGTGCCTGGACGAGCCAGATCCGGCCGTCGTCGTCCTGGCTGACGGTCAGCTCGACCACGTCCGCTTCGTAGGTCCCGACGTACCGGCTCGCGTCGATCCGCCCCGGGTATCCGCGCCGCGGCATCCTCGTCGGCGATCCGGAACTCCGGAAGATACGTACGGATCTAGCGTGCCGGTCCACAACTTCGCGATCGACCCGATCTGGAACACCGAGTCGGCGGTCGCCTCGACCTCTGTCGCCTTGCTCAGCACCCCCGCGGCGCCGTCCAGGACCTCGCCACCCGCCAGAACCGCCCAAGCCACTCCCGGCACCTCGTGCCGAGCGATCGCCGCCGGAACATACTCCCCCAGCCACTTCCCGACCTCTCCCAAACCAGTCATGCGGACAAGCTAGGCACCCCGTCCACCCGGGTATCTGTCCCACCCAACAGAATCCCGCCCACCCCTCTGTCCCCCACAACAACCACCCCGGACCGGTCAGTTTTGTATCAACTCGTAGCGCTGGACGGTCCGATCTACGACCACACCTTCGAGATCAGCGTTCTCGATCCCGGGGGTTCGGGTCTACGCAGTCACCTTCGGCTAGATCAGGGGGGTCCGGCCATGTCAGATCAAGTTCCTGCGGTTGCCGACACTCAGCGGCGACGAGTGCGCGTCTGGTTCGGGAGCCACGTGATCGCCGAGCTCATCGCCGTACCGGCCACCGCGGACCGTTACGCCGCGGCGATGGACCGAAGGTTCGGTGGTCTGCGGATCACCAACGACCCCATGCCCGGCACAGGCCGCGCCGAAGACGCTGCGCCACCGCTCTGGTCGCCCTGAGCGAGCACAGCACAGCGAGCAGTCACCAGACCGGTGGGCGGGCGTTCAGAGTCTCCTCAGCGCCCGCCCGCCGTGCCAACCGGTTCTTGGGGCAGTCGGTCAGGAGCGGTCGTAGTGGCTCGGGGGGAACGGGTGGCGTTCGGTCAGCGGATAGGCCTCGCCCTCCGCCTCCTCCCGGCGCAGCTCCGCCTGTGCCTCCTGGAACTCCTCGGACTCGGTCACATCGGTCGGCACCGGGTCGTCCGTCGCCGGCGGCACGTCGTCCGGGTCGTAGTCGTCGATACCGGCCTCGACGCGCTCCTGCTCGGTCCGGCGGGCCAGGTCGTCGTCGTCCGGCCGGATCGACGATGCCCCACCGTGCTCGCGCCGATCACGCCGAGCATCCTCAGTAGTCTCGAACGGTTCCTCCGTCATCACTCCTCCTCAGCCCATGACCCCACCAACCACCCATTAATCCCCCGCTGACCCGGTTCGCGGTAGGGGTCAGTGCGGGGTGACGAGGGATTGTTCGAGGAGGGCGATCATGGCGGCGTGCCGTTTGGCGGCGGTGTGGGCCTCGCCCAGGGCGATGATGTCGAGGAAGACCCGGCTGACGATGAGCTCGGCGGCGGTCTGGACCCGGGCGCGGTCGGCGACGACGTCGTCGGCTCCACTGAGGACGTCGGCGACCGTGGTGGCGGCTTCGGCGAACAGTTCGGCGGCGCGGGCGGCGATCTCGGGGTGTGACTGTGCTTCCCGGAAGACGATGATCCTCGGGTAGCGGTTGCGCTCGAGTTCCGCGGCGACGACGGACACGATCGCGCGGAGCCGGCTGTGCACCGTGCGGCCGCGCGCGGCGGAGCGGATCACCTCGCTCGGGGTCGGCCGCTCGTGGACGATGGCCAGCAGGAGGTCCAGCTTGGTGGCGAAGTGGTAGAACACCAGGCTGGACGGAACACCGGCCTCCTGCGCGATGCGTGCCGTCGACGAAGCGTCGTACCCATGCTCGGCGAACAACCGCTCGGCGGTCTCGACGATCGCCTGCCGCTTGCTGCTGTGCTTGGTGGGGGTGGTCACCCCTTGGCCCGTCCGAACCTGGCCCACCAGCGATCTCCATCCTTGTCCACAGCCGATTCCGCGGCCCGGCGGAAGGCCTCGAAGACATAGTCCGGCACCCGGAGACCGCGCCGGTGAGCCCACAGTAACTCGTGCTCGACCCGGCCGACCTGGCGGGCGTAGTGCAGCAGGTCCGCCTCGTCGCCGGCACTGATGCCCAGCGCGCGAATCGCCTGCCCGAACTCCGCCCGCTGCCGGTCATTGCTGACCCCTACCGGCCCGAACGTCCGCCGCCGCAAGGTGCGCACCAGCCACCGCTGCCAGGCACTCAACTGACCCCAGAGCTCGCGGGCTGCGATCTGGTAATAGGCGAAATGGCCAGGCTCCTGGCGACGGATCGGCGCGACCACGGTGGCGGCGACGGTCCGCTCGCCCAGCTCTTGCAAGCCGGCATGAAGCTTGTTGTAGGCAAGCACCGCGGACCGTTCCGTCGCCAGCCCGGTGAGGTAGTAGAGCATCCGGCTCACGTCTTGTACGGCGCTCACCCGGCCGAGGGCACCGAGCAGCCGGAGCTGAAAGGACACGTCGGTCACGTTGGGCTCGGCGGCGTCGAGACCAGCGAGGATCTGGAGGCGATCGAGGATCAGCCCGTGGCGCGTCTCCTGCGGGAGCCACACGTGGGCGTAGAAATGCCGATCGACCTCGGGCGGATCGGGCAGCAGCAGGTTGAGTTCCAGGACGTTGCGCTCGACCTCGAGCTCGACGCGGGACATGTAGGACAGCACGGGCCCGAACCGCTCGGCCAGCAGGTCCGGCCGGTTCATCGTGTAGTCGACGCTGTCCAGCGGGATCGGCGGGTGCTCCTCCCCCAGCCGATCGACATGGTCGGCCAGTCGCGAGTCTCCCCGTCGCCGGCCGCTTCGCGGCGGAACAGCCACATTCGTCAGCGCCATCGTCGGCACCTCACTCCGGTCCAGAGCTTTGCTTCGATCCAGCACTTGAAAGCGTAACAAACAAACCTGACTGATCAGTCAGTCAAGTAATGTGACGTCGCCGACAGGTGGTGTGATCGCGTGTAGTTGCTACTGGCAACCGTTCAGCGGAGCTGGAAGCCTTGAGTGTGAAGGGCGTCACGCAGATGTTCGCGACCGTTCAGACCGGCGACAGTGCCGAAGCGGCGGGCGACTCGTTTCGCCCAGCTGTCGGGAAGGCCGGCCGCGGCGTAGAAGGTGTTGAGCAGTTCCTCGTAGGTCTCGACGTGGGCCGTCTGCGGCTCCAAGGCGTAGCGCTCGTGGTGCAGGACGGCCTGTTGCGGGAGGCGAGGCTTGACGGCGCTCTCGGCCACGCGATCCGGGTGACCGATCGTCAGGCCGAAGACCGGGAAGACATTCGGCGGCAGGTCCAGCTCCGCCGCGACGTCGAGCGGCCGGTTCCGGATGGCGCCCACGAAGACCGTGCCGAGACCCAGCGACTCCGCGGCCAGAGACGCGTTCTGGGCCGCGAGGGCCACGTCGACGAACGACAGTACGGCGGCCTCGACGAAGTCCGCGCCTTCAGCGGTCGCCGAGTCAACTCCCGTGGTCACCTGGCGCGCCCGGGCGAGATCGGCCAGCCAGACCAGGAACAACGGCGCCTCGACGATGAACTGCTGATCGCCCGCGAGGTGCGCGAGCCGGGCACGACGCTCGTCGTCGCGCACGGCCACGACACTCCACAGCTGCAGGTTGCCCGACGTCGGCGCCGACTGTGCCGCGGCGATCAGCGCCGACAGTGTCGCGTCGGACACGGGCTCCGGGCGATAGCTCCGCACGGATCGGTGATCCAGCTGCTGCGCGAGTATGTCGGTCCATTCGGCCGGCGGATCGAGCGTCGGCTCGGATCCGTACCGCAGCCGATAGGACGCTTCCGGGGATACAGTCATGAACTCTCCTTCACGCGCGCTGTCCGGTGCCATGGATGCCGTACTGGTCGATGAGAGCCAACTCCGCCTCGGTCAGCGGCGGGAAGTCCAGAGCGGCCACGTTGTGATCCAGCTGGCTGGTCGAGCTCGCACCGATCAGGGCCGTGGTGATCTCGGGCTGACGCAGGACCCATTGCAGCGCCAGCTGGGCCAGCGACTGACCGCGTTCCCGGGCGATCCCGTTGAGAGCGGTGGCACGCTCGCGGTACACCTCGTCGATCTGAGCCGGCGAGAGGAACGTGCTGTTGGCAGCTCGGGCACCCGTCGGGATCGTGCCGTCGAGATACTTGTCGGTCAGCAGCCCCTGAGCAAGGGGGCTGTAGGCAACGAGTCCGAACCCGTCCGCGGCGGCAAGCTTCAGCAGCCCGGTGTTCTCCGGCCCACGATCGAAGATCGAGTACCGCGGCTGGTGAACAAGCAGCGGTACGCCGGCCGCCCGCAGCAACTCGGCGGCCTCGTGCGCCTGCTCGGTCGGGTAGTTCGACACCCCGACGTACAGGGCCTTCCCCTGCTGAACCGCGCTCACCAACGCACCGACCGTCTCCTCCAGCGGCGTCGAGGGGTCCGGTCGGTGGTGGTAGAAGATGTCGACGTACTCCGTGCCGAGGTCGCGCAGACTGTGGTCCAGCGAGGACAACAGCGACTTGCGCGATCCCCCTTTGGAATAAGGGCTCGGACTGATCGGGTTACCGGCCTTGGTCGTGATGATCAGCTCGTCGCGGTACGCCGCCAGGTCCGTCCGCAGCACGTGCCCGAGGAACTTCTCCGCCGCGCGATGCGGCGGCCCGCGCAACCACCGAAATACGGTCAGCCGGTGACGGCCTCCAGGATGCAGACTCGGGTGCCGGTGTCGATGACCTGGTTCAGGTGCAGACCGGCGGCCTCGAAGAGAGCGGCGTACTCGTCTTCGGTGCGTTCGCGGCCGCCGGGCATCACCAGCATGTTCAGGTCCGAGAACGCCGCCATCACCTCGTGGCCCGGCCGGTCCAGGACCAGCTCGATCACCAGGACGACGCCACCGGGGTTGAGCGATGCGGCGCAGGTGCGCAGGATCTTTACGCACCGGTCGTCCGGCCAGTCGTGCAGGATCGACTTGATCAGGTACCCGTCCGCCGGCGGGACCGCCTCGAAGAAGCTGCCCGCCACGGCCGACCACCGCGACGCCACCGCCTCGGACCTCGGCCCGGTGGCCACGACATGCGGCAGGTCGAAGACGACACCCTGCAGCTGCTCGTACCGGTTCAGCACCGCGTCCAGCAGAATCCCCTGCCCGCCGCCGACGTCCACGACCTTGTCCAGCCCGGAGAAGTCATAGGAGTCCGCCACCGACTTCCCGACGTACCAACTGAGCGCGGTCATGTTGTCGTTGAAGATCGCGTTGTACTCGGGCCGCTGCTCCCGATGAGTCCAGACATCCACACCGTGCACTGCCTCGAACGCGTTCTCACCCGTGCGCACGCTGTGAGCGAGGTGCCCCCACGCCGCCCAGAACGCCGGGTCCTGCCCCATCCGGGCCAACGGTCGCAGGGACCCCGGTACGTCGGACCGCAGCCGCTCGCCCATCGACGTGTTGGTGTACACCGCGTCCTGTACGGCGTACACCCCGACAGCCACCAAGGCCCGCAGCAACCGGCCCAGCGTCTCCTCGTCCGCCTTCACAGCCGCGGCCAACTCGGCGAGCGTCTGCCCGTCGCCCGCCAAGGCGTCCGAGATGCCGAACTCGGCCGCCACACTGAGCGCCGCGGAAACACGGAACCCCGTAATCATCGCCTGCAGAGTCTCCCCATCATTCATAGGCCGATGATGCGCTCAGCGCGCGGGCGCGACCAGTCCCCGGTGCCCTGGGCCCGGGAGTCTCACTGGTGCGATCCGGCGTCGCGCGGGCCGAGAATGGCGACAACGGGGTTCAGCCCAAACGGAAGAGGGACACCATGCAATTTCTCGTCACCATGACGACCCACGTTCCCGATGGAGTCTCGGCGGAGACGGTCGAGGAAGTCCGCGGACGCGAGGCTGCCCGCTCGCGCGAGCTCGCCGCCGAGGGACATCTGCTCCGGCTGTGGCGACCGCCGCTCGCACCCGGCGAGTGGCGCACGCTCGGTCTGTTCGCCGCCGCCGACGAGGTTGAGCTCGAAAAGGTGCTCGCCTCGATGCCACTGCGGATCTGGCGGACCGACGAGGTGACACCCCTCTCGCCCCACCCCAACGATCCAGCACTCGGAGGCTGAGATGACGCTCCACCTGCCCTCACTCGACGGGGCGACGACCTGGTTGAACTCCGCTCCGCTGCGAAGCGCCGAGCTGCGCGGGAACGTCGTACTGTTCGACTTCGGCACGCTGACGTGCATCAACTGGCTGCGCACCCAGCCCTACATCCGGGCCTGGTCGCGGGCTTACCGGGACGACGGCCTGATCGTCATCGGGGTCCACACCCCGGAGTTCGCCTTCGAGCACGACATCGATCGGGTACGCCGGGCCGTCAAGGAGCGCGGTATCGACTACGCGGTGGCCGTCGACAACGACTATGCGGTCTGGAGCGCCTTCGACAACCACTACTGGCCGGCGCTGTACTTCGTCGACACCGACGGCGTAATCCGCGATCATCACTTCGGCGAAGGCAACTACGACCGGTCGGAGCGCCGGATCCAGCAGCTACTCGACGTCGACCGCGACCTGGTGTCCGTGCAACCCTCCGGCATCGAGGCGGCCGCCGACTGGCCCAACCTGCGGACACCCGAGACGTACCTCGGTGATCAACGTGGCGCGCCCAGCCAGTGGGCCTTGGACGGCAAGTGGACGAGCCGGCCCGAGTACGTCGAGCTCGACGAGGCCCGCGGGACGATCGCGTACCGCTACCACGCTCGGGACGCACATCTCGTCGCGTCACCCGGAACGCAGGGACCCGTTCCGTTCCGTGTCCGGCTCGACGGCGGTGCGCCAGGCGCGGCCCACGGACTCGACGTCGATGCGGACGGGAACGGCGTACTCGACGACGGCCGCCTGTACCAGCTCATTCGTACGCCGGATGCGGTCCGCGATCGGACCCTGGAGATCACCTTCCTGGCCGCCGGGGCCCGCGCCTACGTGTTCACCTTCGGGTAGCGGTCAGACGAGTTGCTGGCCGCCGTCGATGTCGAAGGTGGCGCCGGTGACGGCCGGGTTGTTCATCAGCTGGACGGCCAGCAAGGCGATGTCTTCCGGTCCCACCACGCGGCCGATCGGGAGCGTCGTCCGGAGCTGCTCACGGCGTGCCTCCAGATCGTCACCCAGGAGCGTCGCCGACAGCGGGGTGTCGACGAACCCGGCCGCGATCAGGTTCACCCGGATCGGCGCGATCTCGAGCGCGAGGTTCCGCACCAGCGCCGGCATCGCCGCCGTCAGGGCACCGATCAGCGTGAGGCCCACGCCCGTACGCCGGCCACCCGTGCCGCCCATGAAGGACAGCGATCCACCGGCGCGGACCCGGCCGATCGAGAGCTTGGCGATCTGCAGCGGCAGGAACAGATGGGACTCGATGTCATCCCGGGCCTTGTCGAAGTCGAACACCTCCAGCGGGGCGTAGTACGGGCCGGGCCCGGTGACGAGGATGTGATCGATGGGAGCGGGCAGGTCGTCGAAGAACTCCTTGAGCCGGTCGGTATCGGTCGCGTCGAAGGCGGCCGTGTCGGCTCCGAGTTCCTTGCCCGCCAGCTGCAGGCGTTCCTGGTTCCGGGCCGTGATGATCACCGAGGCGCCCTCCGCCCGGGCGCGGCGAGCCGTCTCGAGCCCGATTCCCAGACTGCCACCGATCACCACGACCGTCTGCCCGGCCAACTCGGGTGTGCTCGCGCTCATGGCTGCCTCCTGCTTCGATCCGGTGTCAGGACCCACAGTGCCGCCTGGACGACCGTCGCGCACCAGTGAGAGTCCCTGGTGAACGAGATTCGCACCACAACTGACCAGTGACGAGCACTGGTGTGCCGGGGGTGCCCGAGCAGTCATAGTCAGTGGTGACAGCACCACGACTCAGGAGGCAGCGAATGAGCACCACCGACGAGACGGCCGCCGCGAAGGTTCCGTTCAAGCTCGAGGCCGTCGTCATCCCGGTCACCGACGTCGACCGGTCGAAGGACTTCTACGCGGGCCTGGGCTGGCGGCTCGACGCGGACTTCGCGTTCGACAACGGCTTCCGGATCGTCCAGTTCACGCCGCCGGGCTCGCCGGCCTCGGTCCAGTTCGGGACCAGCGTCACCTCGGCCGCGCCGGGCTCGGCCCAGGGCCTGTACCTGGTCGTCTCCGACATCAAGGTCGCGCGCGACGAGATGGCCGGCCACGGTGTCGAGGTCAGCGAGGTGTTCCACCCGGGTACGCCGGGCGCCCAGTTCCAGCCGGTCGACTCGGACAGCCGCGTGGGCGGGCCGGACGGCGACCACGCCAGCTACGGGTCGTTCGCCACCTTCACCGACCCGGACGGCAACGGCTGGCTGCTCCAGGAGATCACCACCCGGCTGCCCGGCCGCATCGAGGCCACGGAGACGACCTACGCCTCGGTGGAGGACCTGCAGCAGGCGTTGACGCGCGCGGCGACCGCTCACGGCGAGCACGAGGCGCGCAACGGCGGCGTGCGCGACGCAGAGTGGCCCGCCTGGTACGCCATGTACATGGTCGCGGAGGCCGCCGGCGACGAACTCCCCCAGTGATCGGAGGCTGCTAGACGGCGAAGACCTGGGAGTCGTCGGCGAAGGCCTTGAACTCCAGAGCGTTGCCGGCCGGGTCGAGGAGGAACATCGTCCACTGCTCACCGGTCTGTCCCTCGAAACGCACGTACGGCTCGATCACGAACTCGGTGTTCGCGGCACGCAGCCGGTCGGCGAGCTTCTGGAACTCGGGCACGGCCAGGATCAACCCGAAGTGCGGCACCGGTACGTCGTGACCGTCGACGGGGTTGTGGATCCGCCGGGTTCGCTCCGGGGCCACATGCGTCACGAACTGGTGGCCCCGGAGGTTCCAGTCGATCCAGGTCTCGGAGCTCCGGCCCTGCTCCAGGCCGAGCACCTCGCCGTAGAACTGTCGTGCGGCGTCCAGGTCGTCGACCGGCATGGCGAGGTGGAACCGTGGGATCGGCGAGTCGAGAACAGTCATGGACGTCCTTCCTGGGGCATTGGATGTCGCAATGTTAGGACCTGGGCTGCGTGCATTCTCCGGGCCGAAATGGGAACTGGACCGGGGAGAGGTGATCCGGCGCTCGGGAGTCGTGGACACCTCGAGGTCTGGGACCGTTCAGTCAAAGACGCGGCCCCGGACCGTACCCCAAGCATCCGGACCGGTCAGGCAGGTGGTGGGTACGGCGAATCCGGGAGACCGAGGTTGCGCCAGACGAAGCGCGGGACGCGGGCCAGGAAGCCCCGCAGGAACAGCGAGTTGTGGGCAATGGCCGGCTGACTGTGCACGCCGGGCGAGAACCACGCCCAGTCGTCGGTCAGCGCGAAGGACGCGGGCGGGTTGGCCATCAGGTACTCCATCTGCCGCGGATGGATGACGTCGTACGCGTACTTCGTGTCCTGCGCGTGGACCGCGAACTGGTCGTTGAACGCCTGGCTCTCGAAGCTGATCCCCCGGCCGAAGCCGCGTCGGGCGACCTGCAACGGCGGCATCCTGATCGGCAACTGGAACCCGAGGATCGGCTCACTGTGGCTCTCGACCACGGTCCGGGTCTGACTGCGCCCCTCGCTGTCGGTGTAGGTCTCGGTGCGCGTCGTCTTCCAGTGGTGCGTGAACGCGACGAACGACGGTCCGTCACCATCGCGACCGCGGACGACGTCGCTGGTGCGGTGGTCATGGCCCAACCGGCTCACCGGGGTGAACTGCAGGAGGCTGTCGTCGACGCCGATCCAGTACCACTCCGGGTGGTGATAGAAGGTCAGCCGGCGTGGCTGCTCCGGCTGGATCCACTGATCCAGCGGCGCGGCGTCGATCACCGCGGCGATACTGCCGAGCTGCTCCAGCCAGGGACCGAGGAGCTCGACCTCCTTGCGCGGCGGGTCCAGCATCACCAGTTGGTCGGCGTCGATGCTCAGGTTCACACCGGGCTGACCGGCGGCCAGCGCGTTCAGTCGCTCACACAACTGTGGCGAGACCACGGCTGCGGCGAACGACGAGTCCAGTGCGCCGATCTGCCACCCCGGACCGAGCTGCGCAGGAGACGGTACGCCGGTCGCCTGTACGCCGTACCGCGGCTGCGTCTCGCCACCGGTGATCCAAAGCTCCGGCAGCCGGCGGGAGAGACTGACCATCCCGACCCAGCCCGACCAGTGCTCGGACTTGTACTCGATGACCTGGAACGGCCGGCCGAGGCTGGTCAGCCCGGTGATCTGATCGTCGGGCTGCCGGTGGAAGCCGATTCCGAACGGCGGGTTGCCGAGCCGCGCGACAGCGTCGAACGTCGGGCTGTTCACGAACGTCCAGCCCCGATCCCGCAGCGAACCGATGTACTGCTGCCGCCGGACCAGCGCGACGATGCCCCAGGTGACCCCAGCCACGCCCAGCAGCGCGACGACCAGCACGAAGATCCCGAGTCCGCCCAGGTGACCACTCACGCCAGAACCCAACCACACCGCGAGGTTCAGCCCCGGAGTCCACGCCGCCTCGTACCATCCATGGCATGAATGACGCTCGCAGTACCACCGGCGAGACGCAGGCCGAGGTGATCGCGGACCTACGGTCCCGGATCCGGGAGCGCTGGGAGGGCTTCTCTCCGGCAGCGCGCGCTGTCTGCCGGTCGTTGGCCGAGCGGTCGGCGGAGGAGTTGCTCTTCCTGTCGGCCGTCGAGCTCGGCGCCGAGGCCAAGACGAGCAACGCGACCGTCGTCCGGACCGTCCAGGCGCTCGGCTACACCGGCCTGGCCGAGCTGAAGGCGAGGATCGCCGCGCCGTTCACCCGGTCCAACCGTCCGGAGTTGCGTGCGCGCAAGCGGGTCGAGTCCAGCGGTGGCGACCTCGAGAACCTGTGGCAACGGGTCCTCGCGGAGTCGATGGACCGGATCGAGCTCCTGCAGCCGACGTTCGCGCTCGATCGCTACCAGCAGGCCGTTCAGCTTCTCCTCGATGCGAACAACACGCTGACCTACGGCTTCGGCGCGTCGTTCGTCGCGGCAGACCATCTGACGTTGATCCTCCGGCGCGTCGGTCTCCGCTCGTCCACCCTCCAAGCCGGCGGTTTCCGGCTCGCCGACGACCTGCTCGGGATCGGATCCGGCGATGTGGTCGTCCTCTTCGCACCCGGCCGCTCGGTGGTCGAGGTCGAGACCCTCGTCGATCAGGCCCGTACGGTCGGCGCCTCGACCGTCCTGATCACCGACGACCCGGCCAGCAAGCTCGCCGAGCAGGTGACGGTCACACTGCAGTCGCCGACGACGCCCACGGGCCTCACCGGTGAGCCGCTGACGTCGATCATCGTCGCCGACGTTCTGGCCCAAGGCGTGGCCGCCGCGAACGTGGAGCAGTCGGTCGAGGCCTCCGAGCGGCTGACCGCTCTGCGTCATCGTCTCGGCTTCTAGCGCAGTCGCCATCCAAGATTGCTCACCAATTCCGGTTCTGCTAAATTGCTCACCAATCACGAGGAAGGCGGCAGGGGTGGGCGAGCTGGCGGGCAGAGCTGCGGTCGTCACCGGCGTCGGCGGACCCCACGGCATCGGCTTCGCGGTCGCGCGCGCGTTGGCTGCTCGCGGCACATCCCTGGTCGTCTCCGCCACCGGCGACAGAGTCCATCAACGCGCCGCTGAGCTCCCGTCCGGGACCGTCGCGATCACCGGGGACCTGACTCACTCCGGGACTTCGGGGTTGCTCGCCGGCGCGGCCAAGTCACACTTCGGCCGGCTCGACATCGCCGTGAACTGCGCAGGTATGACCTCGACGACTCACCCGGAGCCCGAGGCAAGCCGTGTGCAGGACATGTCGTTCGAGACCTGGCGAGCGGGCCTCGCGCGCAATCTGGACGCTGCGTTCCTCTTCGCCCGCGCCGTCATGCCGGCGCTCGAGGAGTCTGATGCCGGGCGCCTGGTGCTGGTGGCCAGCCTGACCGGCCCGGCCATGGCAATGCGCGGCGAAATCGCGTACGGCGCTGCGAAGGCAGGCGTCGTCGGACTCGTCCGAAGCCTCGCGCTCGACTCCGCCGCGGCCGGAGTCACCGTGAACGCCGTCGCGCCCGGATGGATCGCCACCGACTCCCAAACGCCGGCCGAACACCAGCAGGGCTTGCGAACTCCGCTGGGTCGCAGCGGTACGGCGGACGAAGTGGCCGGCCTGATCGCCTATCTGTGCACCCCGTCGTCGTCCTACCTCACCGGCCAGTGCGTCATCGTCGACGGCGGCAACTCGATCGCGGAGGAACGCGCATGACCCAGTCGTTCAACTTCTTCGAGCAGCCGTCGCTCCCGGTGCCGGAGATCTCCGTGGTCCAGGCCGAGGAGTTCGTGCGTACGACGTACGGCGTCGAGGGCACGGCGACCGAGCTCGGGAGTCAGCAGGACGCGAACTTCCTGATCTCCGGGAAGTACGTCCTGAAGGTGTCCAACGCGGCGTTCACCCGCGAGGATCTCGCCGCGCAGGATCAGGCCGCGGCTCACGTCGCACGTTCCGAACCGGACATTCAGGTGCCCACTGCTCTTGCCGGACTCGACGGGTCCACAGTGCAACCCGTCGTACTGGCCGGCCGGTCGACGCATGCTCGGCTGGTGACCTTTGTCCCGGGCGATGTCCTGAGCGCCAGTCGCTATCTCGCGCCCGAGGTGGTCGCGGCGTTGGGAGACCTCGCCGGCCGGACCTGCCGGGCGTTGGCCGACTTCGAGGGCGTCGTCCCTCCGCGTGCTCTGCAGTGGGACCTCCGGCACGCTGAGGAGGTGGTGTCGCGGCTGGCCGACTTCGTGACCGTCCCGGGCGGGTCCGGGGCCGCTCGGTCCGTGGCCCGAGCGGCTGGCAAGGCGCTGGCGCCGTACGTAGAGCGCCTGCCGCTGCAGGTCATCCACGGCGATCTGACCGACGACAACGTGATCAGTGCTGTAGGCAACGATGGCCGGCCACAACCGATCGGCGTCATCGACTTCGGTGACCTGATGGAGAGCTGGGCGATCGCCGAACTCGCGGTGACCTGCGCGTCCCTGCTGTACTACTCGGCCGATCCGGCGACGATGCTGCCGGCGATCCGGGCGTTCAACCGGATCAGGCCGATCTCCGATGACGAACTCGCGGCGCTCGGGCCGCTCGTCGTACTGCGGGCTGCCGCGCTGATGGTCAGCGGTCAGCAGCAGACACAGGTCGACGGCGACAACCGGTACGCCGCGGAGAACCTGGAGCGGGAGTGGCACATCTTCGAGCGAGCAACCTCGCTTCCGCTCGAGGTACTGACGGAACTGATCCGCGCGTCCGTCCGGCCTCCCCTGCGGCGCCGCCCCGCGCAGGGCTCACCTTTGCTCTGGACAGCTGACCAGCCCGTTGTGCCCACGCAAATCGATCTGTCGGTGACGAATCCCGACGTGGAGCCTTCTACCTTCACTTGGACTGCGTCGGGGGTGGCTTATGTTCGGTTCCTTCAAGCGAGGCTGACGCAGACGCGCTTGAACTCCCACGATGCTCCGGCGTCCGTCGGCGTCGGTGTCGAGGTCATCACCGCAGAAGATCTCGACGTCCGCGCGCCCTGGGCCGCCGTCGTGCACCACTACGGCGATCGTCTGACGCTCACGCACTCGGACGGAACGAATCTGTGGCTGAGCAGCCCTGACCTCGCGGTCCAGACCGACGGAGCCGTCGAAGCCGGTGAGCTTCTCGGCCGCCTGACCTCTGACGCCGCGTTGCGGATCCAGGTGAGCCGCCTCGACGACCAGCCACCCTTCTTCGTTCCCCAGTCGCTCGCCGACGCTTGGGCACAGTCATGCCTGGACCCGACCAGCTTGATCGATCCCGACGTCGTGCAGCAGGTCGACGACGACGCCTTGCTGTCCCGGCGGGACTCGTCGTTCGCCAAGGTTCAGGAGCACTACTTCCGTGAGCCTCCGCAGATCGAGCGTGGTTGGCGCAACCACCTGTTCGATCTAGGCGGACGCTCGTACCTCGACATGGTCAACAATGTGTCGATCCTCGGCCATGGGCATCCACGCCTCGCCGCGGCGATCGAGCGGCAGTGGCGGTTACTCAACACCAACTCGCGCTTCCACTACCGGGCCGTCGTCGAGTTCTCCGAGCGCCTGGCCGCGCTACTGCCCGAACCGCTGAACACGGTATTCCTGGTCAACAGCGGAACCGAGGCGGACGACCTCGCGCTGCGGCTCGCGTGGGCGAACACCGGGCGGCGTGACGTCGTCTCCGTCCGGGAGGCGTACCACGGGTGGTCGGATGCGACCGACGCCATTTCGACCTCGGTGGCCGACAACCCCAACGCCCTCGACACGCGGCCTTCCTGGGTGCACACGGTCGCGGCGCCGAACGCGTACCGGGGCCAGTACCGGGGAGCCGACGCGCATCGGTATGCCGAGGATGCCGTTGCCTATATCAACGATCTGGCCACTCCCCCGGCGGCCTTCCTCGCCGAACCGTTCTACGGGAATGCCGGCGGCATGGCGCTGCCGGACGGCTATCTCCGCCAGGTCTATGCGGCGGTACGGCGGACTGGCGGGCTGTGTATCGCGGACGAGGTGCAGAGCGGGTACGGCCGGCTCGGAGATCACTTCTGGGGCTTCGAGCAACAAGGCGTCGTGCCCGACATCGTCACGGTGGCGAAGGCGATGGGTAACGGCCACCCGCTCGGGGCCGTCATCACCACGGCCGAGATCGCCGAGGGATATCGCAACCAGGGGTACTTCTTCTCGTCGGCAGGCGGGAGTCCGGTCAGCTGTGTCGCCGGTCTGACGGTCCTCGACGTACTGCGTGACGAGCAACTGCAGGAGAACGCTCGGTTCGTTGGCAACCATCTTCGGCAGCGGTTGCTGGAGCTCGCCGACCGCCACCCGATCATCGGTGCAGTGCACGGGATGGGCCTGTACGTCGGTGTCGAGCTGGTGCGCGATCGCGTCACACTGGAGCCGGCGCAGCGGGAGACCGCGGCGATCTGCGAGCGGATGCGTGAGCTCGGCGTGATCATGCAGCCGACGTCCGATCGCCTGTGTGTGTTGAAGATCAAGCCGCCACTGGGCATCGGGATCGCCGACGTCGACTTCTTCGCCGACACCCTCGACCGCGTTCTGACCGAGGGCTGGTAGCTCACCAGTCCCTGGTCAGGACCTCGTCCAGAACGTCGGTGAACAACTCGGCATCGCGCTTCGTGAAGGTGAGCGGCGGCTTGAGCTTCAGCACATTGCCCGCCGATCCCGTCGGGTAGACGAGCACTCCTTCGTCCTTCATCAGCTCGCTGACCAGCAGGGCCTCCTGGCCCGCCGGCTCCTTGGTCGTGCGATCGCGGACCAGTTCGACGCCGAGATACATGCCGTGACCGCGCACGTCCCCGATCAACTCATGCCTGGCCGCCAGTTGCTCGAGCCTGCTCCTGAACTCCCGCCCGGTCTCGGCAGCACGCGCCTGGAGGTCCTGCTCGGCGATCTCGTCGAGCACAGCGGTTCCGATTGCACAGGACACCGGGTTCCCCCCGAAGGTGTTGAAGTACTTCATCCCGGTGTCGAAGGCGTCGGCGATCTCCCGCGTGGTCACGACCGCGGCCATCGGATGCCCGTTGCCGATCGGCTTGCCCATCGTGATGATGTCCGGAACGACGTCCTGGCTCTGGAATCCCCAGAACACGTCACCGAGCCGACCGAATCCGACCTGGACCTCGTCGGCGATGCACAGACCACCCGCCGCGCGGACTGCGGCGTACGCGTGGTCGAGGTACCCGTCGGGATAGAAGATGCTTCCGGCCGTGCCCATGGCCGATTCCGCGATGAACGCGGCCGGCGGCCGGCCTCGTTGGGTCAGCCGGTCCAGCTGCCGCTGTACGTCGGCGGCGTACTTGGGCCCGGCTTGCGGGTCGCCGTACCCGAAGCGGCCGCGGTAGCGGTTAGGCTGCTCGACCTCGTGCGTCGTCGGGTCAGGACCGGTGCCGCCCGGGCCCTTGTAGCGGTTCGGGCTCAGTCCGGTGATGACCGAGGTGTTGCCGTGGTACGCGCCGTCGACCACCAGCACATCCGAGCGGCCCGTCACCTGGCGCGCCATCCGGATGGCCAGGTCGTTGGCCTCACTCCCGCTGCAGACCAGGAACACGACGTCGAGCGGATCGGGCAGCAACGCCGTGAGCCGCTCGGCGTACTCGGCGATGCCCGGGTACAGGAACCTGCTGTTCGTGTTGAGCCGCTGCAACTGTGCGGTCGCCGCAGCCACGACCCGGGGATTCCCGTGACCGACGTGGCTGACGTTGTTCATCGCGTCGAGGTAGCCCCGGCCGAACTCGTCGTACAACCAGGTACCGCGCCCGACCACAAGATTCATCGGCCGCTCATAGTACGAACGCTGGGACCGAGCGAAGTGCACATCCCTGGTGGCCAGCACCCGTCCGGCCGTCCACCCGTCCCCCTCACGCGAACGCCGTACGCCAAGCCCAAGAAACTCCTGCGGATCCGGAGAAACGACCGCCCAAGCGCCGACCTCGGACGCAGGAACCAACGCCCGCTCAACCAAACGCGCCGTCTCAGCCGACCGAAACACCGCCACCCGAACCCCGACGCCAGACGGCACCGCGGCCTTGCCGACCACGTCGCCGGCCGCGACGCGGTCGCCCCTGGACACTGTCGAGGTCACCCCAGTCCAGCGGGACCAGATGTTCCCCTCATGACGAAGGATCAGCAACGGTTCGGGAACCGCATCGCGCTCCTCGACGACACCGTCGTACGGCGCAAAGAGCTTGAACGGCTCAGCCGACGCAAGCTCGACACCAAGCCGATGGGTCGCCGTCTCCCCCGCCACAGTCGACCGCCGCGCACCCAGCTCGGCAACAGGGTGGAGATGAGCCCGCACATCCACGGCCGGTCCAGCGCTGGTACCCAAGACCGACAGAGCGCCCTCTCCCGCGACCGGGACCACGGGCGCGACCGTGGCACCGGCAGCCTCACGGAAGACCAGCTCAGCCAACTCCGGTGGCGTACGGGCGAGGTGCGCGATCGCAGGCCAGGTGTGCCTCATCCGCTCCTGCCCGTACGCCGTACCGCCCTCAGCGCATCGCTTCGTCCACGTCACGGCATTGACGCACAACCTGACCGCCGCCAGCGGGTAGAGCACCGCGAGCTCCGCATCCGTCAACTCGAGCTCAGCGGCGTATCCACGAACCACCGCGGCAGCCGCGCTCAGCGGATTCGGCTTGCGCAGCATCGCGTACGCAACCGCGATCGCCAACTCACTGACACGCACGGTATACAACGCATCAGCGAAGTCGAGCACACCGTGCACGTGATGCCGGCCGTCCATTCCACGCCGAGCGAGCACGTTGAAGTCATTCAAATCGTGGTGAACAACCGCCATCGAAAGCTCGGTCCGATGCCGATCCATCGCGTCGTCAAACCACGAAACAATCCGCCGCACCTGCTCCACCCGAGCCCGATCGTCAACCGCACCGATGCCATCCGTGACAGCCTCCGGCGCGCGCAACAGATCCCAGTGATGACTACTTGCCGTCGGCAACCCTTTGGCCGACGCAAGCGCGTGAACCATCCGAGCAGCAGTTCCCCCAAGCTCCCCAAGCAGCTCCACAGAATGCGCATTCAACTCAGACAAGGTCCTCCCCTCCACCCACCCCTGCACAGTCACCAACCGCGCCCCCGCACCACCCCGAACGCTTTCTCCACCCCTGACCGTCCCGTCGGAGGCCAGCTCGACGACTGTGTCGCCGGTCTGGGATGGGACCATCGTCGGCACGTGCACCGGGTCTAGCGCGCCTTGTTGGGCGGCTAGGGACATCAGGGTGTGTTGCCCGCGGAGGTGGTCCGGGTCGGTGCCTGGGGGTGAGATCTTGACGACTACGCGCGTACCGTCGTGCAGGTCGACGGCCAGGTTCTGGTCGACCTCCCCACCCAGAGGTGACACCGCGACCGGGCGGAGGCCGAAGGCTTGCTCGAGTACCTCGGTGATCACCATTCGATGTCCTCACAGGATTGGTCACCAATGCAGCAATGATACGATAGCAGGTGTGCGCGGCTAGAGTTGCGCTGAATTTGTCCACGGCGAGAAGGGAACCGCCATGCCGGTCGACGGCCGTATCCCGACCTTGAGTCGCGGCACCACCGCCGAGGAGGTCGCGACGCTGCTGCGCGACCTGATCATGGGCGGCACGCTGAAACCCGGTGAGCAACTGCGCGAGGAGGGACTGTCGGCGCAGTTCGACGTCTCCCGGCGTACTGTGCGGGACGCTCTCGGCATCCTCGCGCGGGAGCGGATCGTCCGGCACTACCGGCACCGGGGCTCCCGGGTCGTGCTGTTCACCGAGAACGACATCCACGACCTGTACCGGGTCCGGAAGACGCTCGAAGGCAGTGCGGCGGCGAAGGCGGACGAGCTGACCGACGCGCAACTGAAGGTGCTGACGGAGGCGTTCGAGAACCTCGCCGACGCCACCCGGGCCGGCAACGCGAACGAGATCGTCAGCCGGGATCTCGAGTTCCACCAGGCGGTGGTCGGGCTGATCGGGAGTCCCCGGGTCGACGACTTCTTCGCCGGTATCGCGGTCGAGATGCGGTACGCCCTCTCGATCCTGGAGTCCACCTACCACGAGTCGTCCAAGCGACCCGCCGAAGCACTCGACGAGCACCGAGCCATCTGGGCCGCCTTCGTCAACCGCAACGTCGCCGAAGCCACCCGCCTGGTCGAAGCCCACGCCGACTCCAACGAGCGCCTCCTGGTCGACGCCGTCGCCGCCACCGACGTCGTACACCTGGCCCCCTGACCGCCGGCCAGTGCAATGACAGCCGGCCGGCGAACAGTCAGGAAGCGGAATACACCAGGCGACCGCCGAGGTACGTCTGCTCGACCGTTGCCCGAAGCAACACCTCGGGGTCTTCGGCGCGGATGTCCTCGCTGAGGACTACGAGGTCGGCCAGTTTGCCGGGTGTGATGGTGCCCTTGATGTCTTCCTCGTGGGAGGCGTGGGCGGGGTTGGCGGTGTAGGCCAGCAGGGCCTCGTCGACGGTGATCGTCTGCTCGGGGTGGAACGGCACACTGTCCACGCCGGCCTGACGGGTTATGGCGACGTACATGTTGTGCAGGGGGTTGATCTGCGCGACGTGGGACTTGTTGAAGGCGCCGGGGAAGTCTGAGACCAGGTTGACGGTCACGTCGCTGTCGATGAGGCGGCGCCAGGCGAAGGCGTTGGCGGCTCGGGTGGCGCCGAGTGCCTTGTCCAGGCCGTTGGAGTAGAGCGCGAGTTGGTCGGAGGTCACGTCCGCGACCAGGCCCAGTTTGCCGGCTCGATCGAAGTCGTCGGCGGCCAGATGCCAGGCGTGGATGAGCCGGTGGCGGCGGTCTCGCGGGCCGTTCAGCTGGGCGGCGTACTCGAAGGCATCGATCGCGATTCGAGCCCCGCGATCCCCAGTGACGTGTACGCCGATGTCGAAGCCGGCCGCGTCGCCGGCCAGCACCAATTCGCCCAGGCGCTCCTCCCCCACGAACCGGTACGACCACCCGTCGGTCAGCCCGGTACCCGGTGCGTCGGCCGGGTCGAACGGTGGCAGCATCGCACCGCTGTCGATGAAGATCTTCAGGGCACCGAACCGCAGCCAGTCGTCACCGGTCTTCGGCGTGATGCCATGCCCGGCGAGCCGGTCGAAGGTGTCGAGCGGGAGGAACGCGTACACCCGTACGGACAGCTCGTCGCGGTCCGCGAGGCGCTGGAAGATCTCCGCGTTGGAGAAGCTGCGCTCGAGAAAGACCGGAGGGATCGTTTCCTCGGTCACCGCGGGCAGCCGGGCGATGTCGTGGATCGAGGTGATTCCGACCGCGTTCAGCTGCGCCATGACGCCGCGCGCACCCACCAGCTTCTGCTCCAGTGAGATCGGGCTGACCAGTCGCTGGACGAACTCGCCGACTTGCCCGAAGAGCATCCCGGACAGCGCTCCCTGAGGATCTCGGCCGAACCTGCCGCCGCGAAGATCGGGCGTGCCGCGATCGATCTTGGCAACCTCGAGCGCCTTCGAGTTGGCGAAGTACGAGTGATCGGCCCGGCGGATGATCAACGGGTTGTCGGGCGTCAGCGCATCGATCACGGCCAGGTCGGGTTCGAGCAGCGTCGGCGACGTCTCCCGCGTGGAGGCGAAGTCACCCAGGTCTCCCCCCGTGATCCACAGTCCCGGACCCAGTCGCGCCGCAGTGGCTGCCACGCGCTCAGAGAGCGTGGCCTGGTCGTTGACGTCGGTGAGCGCGACCTGGAAGTACCAGTCGACCGCGTTCTCGAAGTGCGTGTGCGCGTCGTTGAACCCTGGGCACACCATCCGCCCCGCCAAGTCCACGAGCCGGGTTCGCGGGTTGATCAGCGCCAGCACCTCGGCGTCGCTGCCGACTCTGGCGATGCGGTCGCCGGCGACCGCGACCGCCGAGGCCGAGGGTTGCTCTGGATCGGCGGTCCAGACCACACCGCCGTACAGGATCAGGTCGACGGGCTGCTTGCTGGGCGGTCGAGTGGTCATCCGATGCCGGCTCCTCACTGGATTCCTGGGGCTGTTCGCCGCAAGGTCTGGACAGGACCGTAATAGCCGTTACAGTATTGCGTCAATGTTCCCCTTCTAATCAACGGCACCTCACCAAGGAGTCTCTGTGCCGAGTCCCCGCGTCATCGAGATCGTCAGCGAGTCGCCGGCCGAGCGCGGCCGCCAGTACGGGAGCGCGGCCGCCGATCTGATCGCCCAGGCGATCGCGTACTACCGCACCGGGTTCGCCCACCAGACCGGACTGGCCTGGGACCAGGTGCTCGAGCACACCCGCCCGTGGCAGCAACTCGTCGAGCGCGACTTCCCCGGGCTCCTGGACGAGATGCAAGGCATCGCGGACGGCGCCGGCGTCTCGCTCCCGGAGATCGTCGCCCTCAACTGCCGCGGCGAGATCATCTACGACAACTGGTTCCCGGAAGCCCCGGACGGCTGTACGTCGTTCTCCCTGATCGACCGTGCGGCCGGCGACGGCCACGTGTACGCCGGTCAGAACTGGGACTGGCGGCACGCCATCCGCGGCACCGTCGTGATCCTCCGGGTCGTCCAGCGGCCCAAGCCCACCCTGATCATGCAGGTCGAGGCCGGCCAGATCGGCCGGCACGGCGCCAACTCCGCCGGCCTCGCCCTCAACGCCAACGGCCTCGGCGGCCGGTACGACGACTCGGTGGGCATGCCGCAGACGGTCATCCGGCGCGCGGTCCTCGACACACCCAACGTCGCGGACGCGATCAAGATCCTCACCTGGACCAAGGCCCACATCCCCAGCAACGCACTGATCACCCACCGGGACGGCTTCTCGATCGACATCGAGACGACGCCCGCCGGCCACGGCTGGGAGTACGGCGACAACGGACTCCTTGTCCACGGCAACCACTACCAGGCCTTCACCCCACCGGCGGAGCGTCTGATGTCCCCGGACTCACTCGTCCGGGTACCGCGGGCTCGCAGAGGCCTGGCGAAGGCGGCGTACGCCGAGAAGTCCGCCGACGTCCGGACCGCCATCCACACAGCGATGTCGGACCACCTCGGCCACCCGGATTCCCTGTGTGCCCACCCCGACGAGCGGTTGCCGGAGGTCGAGCAGTGGTCGACCACCCTCTCGAGCTGCGTCGACCTCACCACCGGCGAGTACTACGTGGCCGCGGGATCCCCGTGCCAGAACCAGTACGAACTGGTGCCGTTCAACCTCTACCAGGAGGAGAGCCACCCGTGACCAACCGACCGACCTGGGCCCACTACACCCGGGGCAAGACGCCGATCTTCGCCTCGCAGTACGACCAGCGGCTCGGCTACTGCCTCTACGTCCCGGACAACCTGCGGACCGACCGGGCTCCGCTGCTCGTCATGCAGCACGGCACCGAGCGCAACGCCTCGCTGTACCGCGACCACATGGTCGCCTTCGCCGACGAGCACCAGGTCGTCGTCCTCGCACCGTTGTTCCCCGCCGGGATCATCGACCCCGACGACCTGCACAACTTCAAGTTCATCGAGTACCGCGGCATTCGCTACGACCAGGCGCTGCTCGCGATCGTCGACGAGGTCAGCGAGCGGTACCCCGTCGACCCGGACCGGTTCTACCTGCACGGGTTCTCCGGCGGCGGGCAGTTCGCCCACCGCTTCCTCTACCTCCACCCGGATCGTTTGGCCGGGGTGTCGATCGGCGCGCCCGGCCGGATCACCCAGCTCGACGACAGCGTCCCCTGGTGGCTCGGTACGGCGGACTTCGAACAGCGGTTCGGCCGTGCCATCGACCTCGACACACTCCGAGGCGTCCCGGTCCTGATGGTGGTCGGTGGCAACGACATCGACACCTGGGAGATCGACAACCCCGGCGAGTCCAACTGGATGGACGGCGCCGAGAAGACCGGCGGTACCCGGATCGAGCGGCTCCGGACTCTCGAACGCGACTTCGTTGCCCAGGGCATCGACGTACGGTTCGAGCTGGTCCCCGGTGTCGCCCACCGCGGCTCGCTCGTCCTCCCCGTGGTCCGCGACTTCTTCGCCGGACTCCTGCGGTCCAGCCAATCCATCCCTGCACAGCGTCTTTGACACCAGGAGAGCGCCATGTTCCACATTCCTACGAGGGCTCGGCAGCCGATCGCCGTACTCGCCCTGATCGTCGCAGTGGCCGGCCTGTCCGGCTGCGGCGCCGCGTCCACAGCCAACTCGACCGGGGCGGCACCGAATGCCGACCGCGGTGCGGCCGCCCAAGGGGTCAGCTCGGACGTCAATCTCGAGCAGTGCGGCAAGCCCACCCGGACGATCAAGCACGACCTGGGCACCACCACGATCACCGGCGAACCGAAGCGCGTGGTGGCGCTGGAGTTCTCGTTCGTCGACGCGCTGGTGTCGGTCGGCCTGTCGCCGGTCGGCGTCGCGGACGACGACAAGCCGGAGCGGATCATCCCGGGCCTGCGCGACAAGATCGGTGAGTACAAGTCGGTCGGTCTGCGGGCGACGCCGAACATCCAGGTGATCACCGCACTCAAGCCGGACCTGATCCTGGCCGACAGCGGCCGGCACAAGGCGATCTACGCGCAACTGTCGAAGATCGCGCCGACCGTGGCGTACGCCAGTCTCAACGGCAACTACCAGCAGGTGCTGGACAGCGAGATGTCCACCGCGATCGTGCTGAACCGCTGCGACCAGATGAAGACGCGGCTGGCCGAGCACGAACAGATCCTCAAGGACCTGAAGGCCAAGGTCGACTCCGGTGAGACCCGCAAGGCGCTGTTCGCGGTGTCGTCGGACAAGGAGTTCACCGCGTTCCCGCCGAAGGCGTATACGCCCGGTGTGCTGGCGCTGCTCGGGATCCAGTCGCCACTGTCGGACGACAGCGGCGACGCGACGGTCGCGCTCACGCTGGAGACGGTGGTCTCGACCAAGCCTGACGTGATGTTCATCGCCGGCCAGACCGGCGACACCCTCGCCGACACCTGGACCAAGAGTCCCTTGTGGAAGCAGATCCCGGCCGTCGAGAACGGCGCGACGTACAAGGTCGACCAGAACATCTGGTCCAGGTCGCGCGGCTTGCTGGCCTCTGAACTGGTCGCGACCGAAGCCGTCAAAGACCTGTACGGGAAGTAAAATGACACAGTCGGCGGGCACCCTGCCCAAATCCACCGAGGACGCCGCGCACAAGCGTCCGAAGATCGTTACGGACAAGCAGCGAGTCACCTGGGTCACGCTGGCGCTGCTGGTCGTGCTGGCTGGCGGTGTCATCTGGAGTCTGTCGATCGGCAGTCAACACATCTCGTTGTCGCGGCTGCCCGGTGCGATCTTCAAGGCGGACGAGCCGGATGAGTTGATCCTGCAGTCCATCCGGATGCCGCGGGTGGTGCTGGCGCTCTGCGTCGGCGCCGCCCTGGCGGTAGCCGGCGCGCTGATGCAGGCCGTCGCGGCGAACCCGCTGGCGGCACCGGAGATCATGGGTGTCAACGCCGGCGCGGTGTTCGTCGTCGTACTCGCGATCACGATCGTGCCGTCGCTGTCGGGTGCGCCGACGATCCTGCTGTCGTTCGGCGGCGCGGCCGCGGCGGGTGTCTCGGTGATGATGCTCGCCGGCTCGGGGCGTGGGCGGACGAGTCCGGTCCGGTTGGCGCTGGCCGGTGTGACCGCGAGCAGTCTGCTGATCTCGCTGACCCAGGTGCTGATCATCTTCGACGAGAACTCAGCTGACAGCGTGTTGTTCTGGCTGGTCGGCGGGGTGAACTTCGCCGGTTGGCATGACATCCGCAACCTGCTGCCGTGGCTCGTCCTTGGCCTCGTAGGCGCGTTCGCGATGGCGCGGCCACTCAACTTGCTTGCCCTCGGCGACGACATGGCTCGCGGTCTCGGCCAGAACGTCGAGCGGACCCGGATGCTGGGTTCGGCACTGGTGATCGTGCTGTGCGGTGCGGCGGTGTCGGTGGCCGGTCCGGTCGCCTTCGTCGGGCTGATCGTGCCGCACATCCTCCGTCGACTGGTGGGTTCCAGCTACACCGCACTCCTGCCACTGTGCACGCTCGGCGGTGGCGTCCTGGTGCTGTACGCCGACATCGTGTCGCGCTACGTCAAGCCGCCGTTCGAAGTCCCCGCCGGTGTGGTGACCGCGTTGATCGGTGCACCGATCTTCGTCTACCTGGCTCGTCGACAGAAGGTGACCTCATGACCAGCACGACGATTGTCGCGCAGCACGTACGGCGTACGTCGCTGGCCAAACGGCATCCCGCCGTACTCATGGGATCGCTCGGCGTACTCGCCGTCGTATTGAGCTTCTACAGCCTCAGCGTCGGCGCCACCGAGGTCTCGATGGGTGATGTCTTCGACGCCGTACTCGGCAATAGCGCGAATCAGGCAGCCCAGATCGTGGTCGACTTCCAGCTGCCACGGGTGCTGCTCGCTTGGCTGGTCGGCATCGCGCTCGCCGTGTCCGGTGGCGTGATGCAGGGCGTGATCCGCAACCCGCTGGCGGCACCAGATGTCATTGGCGTGACCAAGGGAGCCGGGTTCGCGGGGATGCTGCTCCTGCTGGCGGTTCCCGGCGTACCGGTGATCGCTGTTGTCCCGGCGGCGTTCATCGGCGGTCTGGCGGCCGCGGTTCTCGTCTATCTGCTGGCCTATCGCCGTGGGGCTACGCCGGTGCGGATCGCGCTGGTGGGTATCGCGGTCAGTGCGGCCTTCGAGGCCGGCATCCGGTTCCTGCTGGTGCGCAACCCGCTCGATGTGAGTGCGGCGCTGATCTGGTTGACCGGCAGCCTGTTCGGCCGGTCGATGGCCTCGGTTTTCGAGATCCTCCCCTGGGTGCTGGTACTCGTACCGCTGACCCTGATCTGGGCTCGCAAGCTCGACGTACTGGGCCTTGGCGACGACCTCGCGGCCGGGCTCGGAGAGCCCGTTGAAAAGACCCGCCGGACCCTGCTGCTGTTCGCCGTCGCACTCGCCTCAGCGGCCGTGGCCGTCTCCGGCACGATCGGGTTCATCGGACTGATCGCACCGCACATGGCCCGCCGGGTCTTCGGTGGCCGGCACCTCGCCTCATTGCCCTCGGCCGCGTTGTTCGGGGTGTTGTTGATGTTGTTCGCCGACATGATCGGGCGGGGTTTGGCTCCGCCGTTGGAGATTCCGGCCGGGCTGGTGACGGCTGTGGTC
>NZ_JBEZYF010000050.1:0-67563 GCF_040638415.1 Kribbella sp. NPDC026596
GGCCTTCCCTCGTCACTCCAGTCGCTTCGCTCCCTCCGCTCCTCAGTCCAGGCCGGGAGGCCCCATGACCACGACCAATCCCCTTCACAGGCACGGATTCAACTCGCTCCGGTCCGGAGGCTTCAACTGGGACGGGCTGCCGCTGCGGTTGTTCGACAAGGGCAATCGGAAGTTCTGGAATCCGCGCGACATCGACTTCAGCCAGGATGCCAAGGACTGGCAGGAGCTCAGTGACAACGACAAGGACAACGCGTTGATGCTGTGCTCGCAGTTCATCGCCGGGGAGGAGGCGGTGACCGAGGATCTGCAGCCGTTCCTGCAGGCGATGGCGGCCGAGGGCCGGTTCGGCGACGAGATGTACCTGACCCAGTTCTGTTTCGAGGAGGCCAAGCACACCGCGGTCTTCCGGCTCTGGCTGGACGCGGTCGGCGTGACCGAGGACCTGCACCACTACGTCGAGAACAACCCCGGCTACCGCGCGATCTTCTACGAGGCCCTGCCCGTCGCACTCAAGTCGCTGGCCGACGACCCGTCTCCGGCCAACCAGGTCCGCGCGAGTGTCACCTACAACCACGTGGTGGAAGGGACGCTGGCCCTGACCGGGTACCACGCGTGGAACCTGCTCTGTACGGCGCGCGGCATCCTGCCGGGCATGCAGGAACTGATCCGCCGGATCGGCGACGACGAACGCCGGCACATGGCGTGGGGCACGTTCACCTGCCGCCGGCACGTCGCCGCCGACGAGACCAACTGGAAGGTCGTCACCGACACCATGGAGGAGCTGCTCCCGCACGCACTCGTCCAGATCCAGTGGGCTCTCGACAACTCCCAGGAACTTCCGCCAGAGATCAACCCGACCGCACTGATGACGTACGCCGGTGACCGCGCGACCCGGCGCCTCGGCGCGATCGAGTCCGCGGTCGGCGCGGATGTCGCCGGTATCGACCTCGACTACTCCCCGGAGAAACTCGAGGACGACTTCGGCGACGAGGACTCAGCCGCGCTGGCCGCGGTTCGCTAGGAGGACCACGAGAGCCGCGGTTGCCAGGACTCGGTAGCCAGGTGACGGTCGTCGTACCAGCGACCGCGATACCGGCCGGCAGCGGCGGGAAGTAGCGCGCGAGGGCGGCGGCCGACGCGACGGAGAGCAGGCCGACGGCGGCGAAGGCCCAGCGCCGGCCGACGAGTTCGCCGATGTACGCACCGGCCGGAATGCCAAGCACAGAAGCGATTCCGATCCCGCCGAGTTGCCCAGCAGCACACTGCAGGAAGGCTGTCGCTGATCGCCGCCGACCGCGGCGGCATGCTGCCCTGCCGCGCCGGCGCCGACCAGAACCGCCGTACCGACATCGTCAACATCCCGATCACCGGCGTCCCCGAGTCCGCCCTCGGCCTCGTCTGGCGCCGCGGCGAGGAAACCCCAGCCTTGAACGCGTTCGCCCAGTACCTCAGGTGAGGCCGAGCAGCTCCACGGACTTCTCGCGCATTTCGATCTTGCGGATCTTGCCGGTGACCGTCATCGGGAAGTCGTCCACCAGTACGACGTACTTCGGGATCTTGAAGTGGGCGAGTCTGCCGGTGGCGAAGGCCTTGACGGCTTCCGCGTCGACGGGGTCGGCGCCGGGCTTGAGTTTGATCCAGGCGCAGAGTTCTTCGCCGTACTTCTCGTCGGGGACGCCGATCACCTGGACGTCGGCGATCGACGGGTGGGTGTAGAGGAACTCCTCGATCTCGCGTGGGTACACGTTCTCGCCGCCGCGGATGACCATGTCCTTGATCCGGCCGACGATGTTCACGTAGCCGTCGTCGCGCAGGGTGGCGAGATCGCCGGTGTGCATCCAGCGGGCCTGGTCGATCGCCTCCGCGGTCTTCTCCGGCTCCTCCCAGTAGCCGAGCATCACGGAGTACCCGCGGGTGCACAGCTCACCCGGCTCGCCCCTGCCGACCACGAGCCCGGTCGCGGGGTCGACGAGCTTCACCTCGACGTGCGGCATCACCCGGCCGACGGTCGACGTACGCCGGTCCAGATCGTCGTCGCGACGGGTCTGCGTCGACACCGGCGAGGTCTCGGTCATGCCGTAGCAGATCGCCACCTCGGCCATGTGCATGTCGGCGACGCAGCGCTTCATCACCTCGACCGGGCACGGAGATCCCGCCATCACCCCGGTCCGCAGAGAGGTCAGGTCGTACGACGCGAAGTCCGGCAGCCCGAGCTCGGCGATGAACATCGTCGGTACGCCGTACAGAGCCGTGCACCGCTCGTCCTGCACGGCCCGCAACGTCGCGGCCGGATCGAACGCCGGGCCGGGGATCACCATGCAGGCGCCGTGGGTGGTGCAGCCGAGGTTCGCCATCACCATGCCGAAGCAGTGGTAGAAGGGCACTGGTATGCAGAGCCGGTCCTCGGCGGTGAACGCGATCGTCTCGGTGACGAAGAAGCCGTTGTTGAGGATGTTGTGATGGCTGAGCGTCGCGCCCTTCGGGAAGCCCGTGGTGCCGCTGGTGTACTGGATGTTGATCGGGTCGTCGAAGGCCAACTCGCCTTCCCTGGCGTGCAATTCGGCCTCGGCGACGCGGCCGGCGGCGTCCCGGAGTTCGTCCCAGTCCCCCGTGCCGAGGTAGACGGTCTCCTCCAGCGCCGGGCAGTCCGGCCGGACCTCGTCGACCATCGCCCGGTAGTCACTGGTCTTGAAGTCGGTCGCCGAGATCAGCAGCCGGACGCTGGACTGGTTCAGTGCGTAGGCCAGTTCGTGGGTCCCGTACGCCGGGTTGATGTTCACCAGGATCGCGCCGATCATCGCGGTCGCGTACTGCGTGATCGTCCACTCGGCGCGGTTCGGGGCCCAGATGCCGACCCGGTCACCCTTCGCGATCCCCCGCGCCAGCAGGCCGCGCGCGACCAGGTCCACCTCGGCGCCGAACTCGTCGTACGTCCAGCGCCTTCCGGTCTGGACCTCGACCAGTGCGTCCCGATCGCCGTACTCGCGGATCGTGCGTCTCAGGTTGGCGCCGATCGTCTCGCCCAGCAAGGGAACCTCGGACACCCCGGATGCGTACGACGGCAGGCTCATGGTTGTCATCGTCGCCTCGAGCAGATGCGCCTGCAAGTGCACGCGCGGCAGGAAACAGGTGGTGGACGGCAAGCAATGTCCTTACCAACTCTCCGTCATGACGGTCGCGCAGCGTGGTTGTACCATTACATTGGTGTGGAGAGGTGTGAGGCGATGGGCCGATCCTTTGAAGGTCACGGCCGCAGCGACCGTCCGCCCGGGCGAACCGCCGAGGCGGCACAACGAACCGCTGCGGTGCAGGAGTGCGTCCGGGTCCTGGGCAACGTGCTGGCCGACGCCCTGGCGATCGATGTCCACGGCACCGATCTGCAGACCCTCAAACGGGCGCCCCGGCGGGCGCCGCCGACGGTGTCGCCAACCGATCTCGAAGCGCATCCCGGACCGATCTGGGATGCGTTCGTGCCCCACCCGCCTGGACGGCTCCGCTGGTGGGGAGCCGAACGGCGGTTCGCGCGGCGTCTCGCCTGCGCGGAGGACCGGTTCGCGGAGGCGATCGAGCGGCACCGGGCTGCCGAGGAGAACCGCCGGGAGCGGGTGACCCAGGCGCTGCGGGACCAGGTCGAGCGACAGCGCCGGCTCGACGAGGCGACCGCGGATCAGCACGCCCGGATCGACGCGTACGAACGCTTGGTGGTGAACCGCGATCGCGCGGCGGTCATGCGGTACTTCCAGAAGGCGCTGGACCGGGTTGCGGAGCCGCTCGACTTCCCGCGCCGCCGACGGGTCAGGTACGTCCCCGAGTCGACGTTGCTCGCGCTCGAGTGGGATCTTCCGGACGTAAGCGTCGTACCGGCGGAGGCGTCGTACCGCTACGACCGTTCTGCCGACACGGTGCTGGCGGTGCCGCGGGAGGCAGCGGAGCTACGGCGGCTGTATCAGCAACTCGTGGCCCAGTTGGCGTTGCGGGCATTGCACCTGGTCTTCGGCAATGATCGGTACGGCGTGGTCGACACGGTGGTGTTCAACGGGATGGTCGAGTCCGTGGACCTGACCACCGGTCAGACCGTGCGGCCGTGCCTGATCACGCTGCGGGCGACACGAGAGCAGTTCCAGGCGCTCGTACTGGATCAGTTGGACCCGGTCGCGTGTGTGCGGCACTACTTCGCGGCGGAGGTGTCGCGGCATCCGGAGGAACTGCAGCCGGTGGAGCCGGTGCTGGAGTTCGACCTCGCGGATCCGCGGACGATCGAGGCCGTCGACGTGATCAGCGAGATCGACAGCCGGCCGAACCTGCTGGAGCTCAGCCCCGAGTCCTTCGAGCACCTGGTCCACAACCTGCTCACCAGGATGGGGCTGGAGAGCCGCCTGTTCCGCCGCGGCACCGACGGCGGGATCGACTGCGTGGCCTACGATCCCCGCCCGATCACCGGCGGCAAGTTCGTCGTCCAGGCCAAGCTCTGGACCCGCACCGTCCCCCCGTCCGCCGTCCGCGACCTCTTCGGCACCGTCGTCGACGCCGGCGCCACCAAAGGCATCCTCATCACGACCTCCGGCTTCGGCCCCACCAGCTACCAGTTCGCCACCGGCAAACCCCTCCAACTCATAGACGGCACAGCCCTCCTCTCCCTCTGCCACTCCCACAACATCCCCGCCCGCATCATCCCCCGCGCTAGCTGAGGGGTGACTCGTAGATCTGGATCTCGGTGCCGCCTGGGTTTTCGCCGTCGTCGGGGGCGGTGAGGAGGCGGAGTTTGGTGCCGGTGGTTTCCAGGGCTACTGGGTTTCGGGTGGCGTTGTGGTTGGTGGTGGGGGAAAAGGCAGGGAAGGGGATTTCGTGGAGGATGCGGTTGGTCTTGAGGTCCAGGAGGGCCAGGCCGCCCAGGTCGTACGACGTGTTGTTGGGGCCGGGGAGGGTGGTGACGCCGCCGCAGAGTTCTTTGCCGCGGGAGACGTAGTCGCAGTCCTGATAGTCGAGAATGTGGGACTCGTTGGGGGTGGACTGGAGCTGGCGGCCTGTGGGTGTCCAGTCGTACAGGGTGCGGGAGCCCCAGCTGACTCCGTGGACCTGGCCGGTGGTGCGGTCGCGGACCACTCCCCCGACGTGGTCCTTCACGCGGAAGCGCTCAGTCACGCGGTAGGTCTTCGGGTCGACGGTATACACGATCGCCCGCGAGTTCGGCCGGTACTCCGCGGCCGGGACCCACACGTTCTGCCCGTCGAAGTCGATCCCGCCCGGGTGGTACGCCGTACCCTCGCCGAGCCGGATGTCCTTCTTCAGATTCCCCTGCCGGTCCAGCACGAACAGATGCCCGATCCCCTTGCCCGGAGTGCGGTCGTACCCGTCCACCGGCACCGGGTACTTCACCGGCGCCTCCAGCACCTCCACGCTGGACAGGAAGATCAGGTCTCCCACCAGAGCGAAACCCTGCGGGTGGTACGTCGGGAACCGCAACGGGATCCGCTCCACCAGGGACCACGCCGTACTGCGGTCCGTTGCCTGGAACGCACGAGCGACACCGGAGTCCTTCCCGGTCGCGTCGGCGGTGGTCAGCCCGGTGAGCAGAACACCGGCGAGAGCTGTGGTGACGATTAGTCGGCTGCGCATCAAAGTCTCCTTGGGGCGTGAGTCGATGAAGCAGTGTGCGATGTCCGGATGACACCCAGACCGACACCAGATGATGCCAAACTGACGGGCATGGACACAGGGGTGAGAGTTGTCGGGTCAGGACAGGTCAGTACGGCGCCTGATGTACTGCGAGTCTCGCTGAGCGTCGAGCATGTCGCGGCAGACGTCGCCACGGCGGTGGCGCAGGTCGGTGAGCGGTCGGACGCGGCGATCGCGGCACTCCGGGAGCAAGGAGTCGGGAGCTCCGAGCTCGCGACGACCACGGTGAACGTCTACCAGGAATATCGGGAGCCGGGGACGGCCGCGGCCTACCGCGCGTCGCACTCGATCACGGTGACGACGAAGGACCTGACCGGGTTCGGCCGGCTGCTCGCCGCGGCGGTGGATGCCGTCGGCAACAGCCTTGGTCTGCAGGGTCTCCAGTTCGACGTGGAGGACAAGGAACCGCTGCTCGTCCGGGCGCGCGAGCTGGCCTTCCGGCAGGCCCGCGCCAAGGCCGGGGAACTCGCGGCGCTGGCCGGCTACTCGCTCGGCTCGGTCACGTCGATCTCCGAGACCTATGGCCACACTCCTCTTCGGGAGACCCTGCAGTCCGCCAAGTCGTTCGACTCAGCCATCAACATCGTGCCCGGCGACCACACCGTCGAGGTGTCCCTCGAGGTCCAGTTCTCCTGGGCGTGAGTTGTAACGCCTGTCTCAAAAGCAGAACTGGGGTTGCGCTGTCGGTGCCGTCGTGGAGACTGCTTCCATGTACGCACCGGCGCCCTTGCGGCGGCAACTGAATCGGTCCGGGCTGTTACTGCTCGGACCGGCGTTCGTCGCGGCCGTCGCGTATGTGGACCCGGGGAACTTCGCGACCAACATCGCCGCGGGCGCGACGTACGGGTATCTGCTGTGCTGGGTGGTCGTCGGGGCGAACCTGATGGCCGTCCTGGTGCAGTATCTGGCCGCCAAGGCGAGTATCGCGACTGGGCGGACGCTGCCGCAGCTGTGCCGTGACCACTTCCGCCGGTCCACATCGACCGGGTTGTGGGCGCAGGCCGAGCTGGTGGCGGTCGCGACCGACCTGGCCGAGGTGGTCGGCGGTGCGATCGCGCTGAACCTGCTGTTCGGGATCCCGCTGCTGCTCGGTGGCGTGATCACCGGCGCGGTGTCGTTCGGGTTGCTGATCTATCAATCGAAGCGCGGGCAGCGGCCGTTCGAGGCGGCGATCATCGGTCTGCTCGCGGTCGTCCTGGTCGGGTTCGTGGTGTCGACGGTGAAGTCGGAGCCGTCCGCGGCCGGTGTGATCGGCGGTATGGTGCCGCGGCTGGACGGGACCGAGTCGCTCGTGCTCGCGGCCGGCATGCTCGGCGCGACCGTGATGCCACACGCGATCTGGCTGCACGGCGCCCTGGTCACCGACCGGCACTGGAAGACGATCCGCTCCGCCAAGGGCAAGTCGCGCGTACTGCGCGCCACCAAGATGGATGTGGCCGTCGCGATGGCCCTGGCCGGCGCGGTCAACCTGGCCATGGTCGTGCTCGCCGCGGCCGCACTGAACGGTACTGGCGCAGATTCACTGGACGCCGCCCACGCTGCGATCGGTGACCGGCTCGGCCAACTCCCCGCGCTGCTGTTCGCGCTCGCCCTGCTGGCCAGCGGGTTCGCTTCCTCCTCGGTCGGTACGTACGCCGGTTCCGTCATCCTGGAAGGGTTCTGGCACCGGCACGTCCCGCTGGCGACCCGCCGGCTGATCACGCTGCTGCCGGCGCTGGTCATCCTGGCGATCGGTATCGACCCGAGCCGGGCGCTGGTGGTCTCCCAGGTGGTGCTGAGCTTCGGCATCCCGTGCGTCCTGTGGCCGTTGGTCCGATTGACCGCGTCCCGGCGCGTCATGGGCGACCTTGTCAACCGCCGGGCGACTACTCTCACCGCATGCCTGGTTGCCACCGCCGTCACGGCGCTCAACGTCGTACTGATTGTGCTGACCGTGCGGGGATGACATGACCCGGGTGTTCGCCGTGAGCGACATCCACGGCTACCCGGAGAAGCTGAAGGCCTCGCTGCTGGAGGCCGGACTGATCGATGCCGAGGGCACCTGGTCCGGCGAGGACGCGCGGCTGTGGATCCTCGGCGACTTCTTCGACCGCGGTCCGGACGGGATCGGCGTGCTGCGGTTCGTCCGGCAGCTGATCGAGCAGGCACCGGACGGGGCCATCACCGTACTGCTCGGCAACCACGAGATCCTCGCGCTCGGGATGCGGAAGTTCGGCGACACGTTCGTCCCGCACGACGGCATCACCTCCCGCAGCTTCGAGCGGTCCTGGGCCCTGAACGGCGGTCAGGACCGGGACCAGGAGCTGCTCACCGACGACGACGTCTCCTGGCTGCTCGACCGGCCGATGCTCGGACTCGACGCCGGGCACCTGCTGATGCACTCCGACACCGCGGAGTACCTCGAGTGGGGCGACACGATCGACCAGATCAACGCCACGGCGCGGGCCGAGCTGCACTCCGACGACATCGAGGTGTGGTGGGAGATCTGGCGCCGGATGACGTCGCGGTACGCGTTCCGCGGCGCGAACGGACCGGAGGTGGCCCGCATCATCCTGCACCACCTCGGCGGTCACCGGATCGTGCACGGCCACAGCATCGTCGCCGACCAGCTCGGCATCGACCCGGAGTTCCTCACCGGCCCGCACCTGTACGCCGAGGGCCTGGCCCTGGGCATCGACGGCGGCGCCTTCGACGGCGGCCCCTGCCTGGTGGTCGAGCTCGAAGACCTCACCGCGGACTGACACCAGGCAGGCCGCCGGCCGGCTATTTGTCGGCGGTGAGGGTGCCGCCGACGGCCCAGCTTTCGGGCGGGGTTTCCTGGATCCAGACCTGCACGCTCTGGGCCGGTACGCCGAGGCTGTCGACGAACGCGTCGGTGATCCGCTGGACCAGCTCACGCTTGAGCTCCGGGGTCCGCGGGCCTTGCAGAACGGTGACGACGGGCATCGGATCTTCCTTTCTCCGTGGGGATGTCGTCCCCATTCCAGTCGTCGGAGCGCTCGCGAACGAGACGCAGATCCGATCCGCAGGTATCACTCGAAGTGATCGGACGCCTTCCGGCAAGCATCCAGCAGTACGGCGAGCTCGCCGCTGATCGTGGTCCCGGCGGGGACGGCGAGGCTCGTGGTCAGGGCGAGCCGCGGACGCGGTCGGCGGAAGACCACCCGGCCCTCGCGGAGCAGCTGTGCGTGCGACTCGTAGATCACGGTCCAGCTCGGCGTCCCGGCGCCGATCGCGGCATGGGTGTCCTGCAGACTGTCCGAGCGGGGCCCGAGTACGGGTTCGAAGCCTTCCGCCGCGCAGGCAGACATCACCAGGTCCACGAGTGGAGGGTTGTTGCGGCGCGAGGTGATCCGCAGCGGCAGGTCCCGCAATACCGAGAGGGTGACCGCATCCGCCGGATCGGGCACAGGCGGCCAGGCGGCCGGCAGTGCGATCAGTAGCGCGTCCTGCCAGACCGGGATGAACTCCAGACCTGCCGACTCCTCCGGTCCGCGCACGAACGCGGCATCGAGCTGGCCGCCCCGGACCCGATCCAGCCGGGCGCGCGTCGACGTACTGACCAACTCGACCTGCACACCCTTCGCGGCGAGCTCGGCGACGACCGTCTCCAGCCGTTCACCGAGTCCGGTGCTGGTACCGAGGCGCAACCCTCGACCGGACAGACCGATCGCGGCCGCGCGGGCGTGGTCGACCGAGACGAGCACCGCGCGAGCAGCCGGCAGAAAGCGCTGACCGGCCTCGGTCAGCCGGATCGCCCGGGCCGAGCGGTCGAACAGCAGGACACCGAGTTCACGCTCGAGCCGCGCGATCTGCTGACTCACCCCCGGCTGGCCCATTCCGAGCTGCTCCGCGGCCTGCCCGAAGTTGAGCACCTCCGCGACCGTCACGAAGTACTGGATCTGCCGCAGCTCCATCCCACGATGATGACGGATTCAGGGAATGCCGTCAGAGCAGGCCCGGTTGTCGCAAGGTATGGCGGACAAGACTGTGAAGATTCCTGGCCCGGACCACCCGATCACCGTCGGGAAGAATCCGGACCGGGTGGTGGTGAAGATCGGCGACCAGGTGATCGCGGACACCCGCGAGGCGCTGTCGCTGCAGGAGGCGAGCTACCCCGCGGTGCAGTACATCCCGCGCAAGGACGTCGACCTCACGCTGCTCGAGCGCACCGACCACGAGACCTACTGCCCGTACAAGGGCGACGCGTCGTACTACAGCGTCCTCCCCGCCGGGGCGGACGGGGTGAACGCGGTGTGGACCTACGAGCAGCCGTACGACGCGGTCGCGGACATCCGCGAGCACGTGGCGTTCTACCCGAACAAGGTCTCGATCGAGATCATCACCGACTGAGGAACTCAGTCAGCACCGGCGCGAGCATCTCCGGCGGTACGACGTGATCCTGGTCCACGAGCTCGGCGTGCCGGGCCGTGGGCAGGATGGTCACGATCCGGTGCGCCGCGTCGACCATGAACGGTGGTGACGCGGTCCCGGCGACGACCAGGGTCTCCGGCGTGATCGCGCGGAGCAGGTCGACGGGAGTCCGTCCGCCGGGGGCGCCGTGACCCATCACGGCGAAGTCGTAGGCGAGTGTCGGCGCGAGGTCCTCCACGCCTGGAACGGCCGCGGTCTCGACCGCCACGGCCTGCGGCATGCCCGCCATCATCAGGAACAGCTCGACCGCCTCCTGCCGGCGGTCCTCGCGCAGCAATTCGAGCACTTGACCGCCGTCCTCGTCCGAGTCGACGTCATCCGGCCCGTACGGCGGCTCGTGCAGCACGACCCTGGTGAACGGCAGCCCCGAGCTCGCCGCGATCGCCGCCAGCCCGGCGCCGGACGAGTGTCCGTAGATGGCCGCCGTACCGCCGACCTCGGTGAGCAGCGCCGCGATGTCGTCCACCTCGCGCTCCACGGCGTACGACGTACTGTCCCCGGAGTCACCGCGGCCGCGCCGGTCGTACGTCACGACGTCGAAGTCGCCGGCCAAAGCATCTGCCAGTGGTCGTAGCGCATGTCGGTCGCAGAGCGCGCCACCGACCAGAATGACCTTCGGCCCGCTCCCCAGTCGCTCGTACGCGATCGTCGTACCGTCGGCCGAGCTGACCTTCTCCATGTCCGTCCTCCACATCGTCGTTGACGAACGAGACGTCGGAGCCGGCGCGTGGACTTCGACATAATCCCTGGCGCGGACCCCGCAGCGGTGGTTACATGCCTCGCGATGATCAGCAGAGTCGACGATTACCTCCACGCGGTCCCGCTGTCCGGCTCGTTCGCCGAGCAGGTCGGGCCGTTCACACTCTTCCGCAGTACGACGGTCTGGCCGTACTACGCCCGTCCGGTGCCGGGCTCGGGGACGACCATCGAGCCGGCCGATATCGACGGATTGCGTGCCCGCTGCGCCGAGCTCGGGATCCCGGTGAGTTTCGAGTGGGTCGTCCAGACCTGCCCGTCGCTGGGACCGGCGGCGGCCGCGGCCGGACTGTCCGTGGTCGAGCATCCGCTGCTCGTGCTCGAGCGGAAGGATTTCCGCCCGGCGAAGGCGGAGGCGCGTTGCGAGATCCTGCCCGCCGACGAGGGCGTACTCCGGCAGGCCCGGGCGGTCGCGGGACTCGCGTTCGGCGACCCCGGGACTGCGGTGGGCGTGGCCGGACCAGCCGACCGTGATGCCAAGGCCGACGCGGTGGCGGACGACATGATTGCCGCAGTGCTGGACCGTGTCCTCAGCGGCGTGACCGTGGGTGCGGGTGCGTTCACCGACGAAGGCATGGTCGCCAGCGGGCAGCACCAGCCCGTCGGGTCCACGACCGAGATCGTCGGCGTCGGTACGCTGCCGTCCATGCGACGCAAAGGCCTGGCCGCCGCTGTCACGTCCACCCTGGTCGAGCATGCGTTCGCGCATGGGGTCGACCTCGTCCTGCTCTCGGCCGAGTCCGCAGCGGTAGCGGCCGTTTACGAGCGGGTCGGCTTCCGCCGGATCGGGAGCGCCGGGGCAGCGGAGTGACGGGCAGTCTGACCTCGCGTCTCGTCGTACTGCGTGGCAACTCCGGCTCCGGCAAGTCCACGACCGCCCGTCTGCTGCGGGAGCGGCTCGGCCGCGGTACGGCGTGGGTCGAGCAGGACCAGATCCGCCGGATCCTGCTGTGGGAGAAGGACCATCCGGGCGCGGTGAACATCGGCCTGATCGACGCGAACGTCCGGTACGCGCTCGACCACGGGTACGACGTGATCGTCGAGGGCATCATGGACGCCGGCCGGTACGGCGACATGTTGCGCAAGCTGACCGCGGATCACCGGGGCGTGACGCTGCACTACTACTTCGACATTCCGTTCGAGGAGACCGTCGTCCGGCATGGCAATCGGGACTGGGCGCACAACGTGACCGCCGAGATGATGCGGGACTGGTACCGCGAGCACGACGTCCTCGACGGGGTCGACCAGGTGGTGATCGGGCCGGAGAGCGCTCAGGAGGAGACTCTCGCGCGGATCCTGGACGATCTGGGGGAACGGTTGGTGGTCATTGGGGATCGGGCCGTACCGTTGGAGGGATGAGCACAACCGAGCGGAACCGCCCACGTACCCTCGCGGAGGCGTTGCGTACCTGGGACGACGCCGCACTCGGTCGCCTGCTCCAGCGCCGCCCCGACCTGGCGATGCCGATCCCCGCGGACACCGGCCAACTGGCGGCGCGGGCGACGACCAACGCGTCGGCGGCGCGCGCGATCAACCGGCTGGACGAGTTCGGCGTGGACCTGCTCGAGTCGCTGTCCGCACTGCCCGAGCCGGTGGACCTGGCCGTTTTGGCCGCCGGTGTCGATCAACCGGTCGACGTGGTCCGGCCTCGGGTGACGGCGTTGCTGGAGCTGGCACTCGTCTGGGGTTCCGAGGACGATCTGCGACCGATCCGTGCGGTCCACGAGCTGCTCGGGCCGACGCCGGCCGGGCTCGGGCCGGTCACGACCAGACACTTCGGTGATCTGGACAAGCTGATCGAGGAGGCCGGCACCGATGCGCGACAGGTGCTCGACAAGCTGACGTGGGGTCCGCCGACCGGTTCGGTCGAGAAGGCCGAGCGGCCGGTGACGATCGCCTCCGCCCGCACACCGGTGGAGCGGTTGCTCGCGCGCGGTCTCGTCGTACCCAAGGATGCGAACACGGTCGTCCTGCCGCGGCAGATCGGGCTGCATCTGCGCGGTGGGCGAGTGCTGGCCTCAACCCGGCCGGTGCCACCACCGTTGGACGGGAAGCAGGTGTCGGCCGCGATCTCCGACCGGGCCGCGGCCGGGGCAGCGCTGGACCTGGTGCGGCTCGTCGATCGTGCGATGGAGCAGCTCGGTACCGAGCCGCCGCCAGTGCTGCGCACGGGTGGCATCGGTGTGCGTGAGCTGCGCAGTCTGGCCGGCAAGGTCGGCGCGGAGGAGCATACGGCCGCCGCGGTCCTGGAGATCGCGTACTCCGCTGGGCTCGTTGCGGCGGTGGAAGTCGGGACCAGCGAGCTATGGCTGCCCACCAGCGCCTATGACGACTGGTTGGAGCTCGACCTCGCACATCGGTGGGCCCAGCTGGTCATGGCCTGGTTCGGTGGGCTCAGGGCGATCGGACTGATCGGCAGACGCGACAGTGGTGGTGCTACTGCCGCTGCACGCGAGCGGCTGATCAACGCGCTCGCCCCGGATCTGGAGCGGTTGCTGGCGCCAGAGGTCCGGATGCTGACGTTGCAGGCGCTCGCCGAGGCCGGTGCGGGTACGGCGCCGGCCACGGAGTCGGTCGTCACGTGGGTGGCGTGGCATCGCCCGCGGCGTGGTGGGCAGTTCCGAGACGATCTGGTCGAGTGGAGCATCACGGAGGCCGCACTGCTCGGTCTGACCGGACTCGGCGCGTTCGCGGCGCACGCACGGCCTTTGCTCAAGCCGGAGCCGACGGCCGACGATTTGGCCGAGGCGATCAGCCCACTGGTGCCGGAGCCCGTGTCCGAGGTGCTGCTGCAGGCTGACCTGACCGCAGTGGCTCCTGGTCCGCTGGTGCGTGTTGTGCAGGACGAGCTGTCCGCTATGGCCGATGTCGAGTCGCACGGCGGCGCGGCGGTCTATCGCTTCAGTGAAGGCTCGGTACGGCGTGCTTTCGACCTTGGACGGACCGCTGATCAGTTGCACACGTGGCTGGCCGAGCACTCGCGGACTCCGGTCCCACAGCCGCTCACTTACCTGATCGATGACGTTGCGCGGCGGCACGGCGTACTCCGGATGGGTACGGCGTCGACGTACCTGCGTTGTGATGACGAGGACGTGCTCACGCAGCTGCTGAGCTCGAACCTGCCCGGTGTTCGGTTCCGCCGGTTGGCGCCGACCGTGGTCGTGTCTCCGTCACCGCCGGACATGGTGCTGAGCCGGCTGCGGGAGGCGGGTCTCGCGCCGCTGGCGGAGACGTTCGACGGCGTGGTCCATGTCACCGGTCCGGCGACGCGCCGTGGTGAGGCGCCACGGCGTCGTACCAGCCGGGACTTCGTGGACAACCCGGTCGACCTCAGCGACGACCAGGTGAAGGCCGTGATCGAGAAGGTCCGGGCCGGCGACCGCATCGCCGCCGACCGGCCAACCGACGACGGCCTGATCGAGCCCACCGCCCCCGCCGAGACCATCGCGGTCCTGACCAACGCCGCCGAGGCCCACACCCGGACCTGGATCTCGTACGTCGACCACAACGGCAACGCCTCCGAACGCGTCGTCGAACCGGTCCGGGTCGCCGATGGCTGGCTCACCGCCTACGAGGACGCCACCGACCAGCCCCGCACCTACGCCCTCCACCGCATCTCCGCCGCACGACCTGTCCTTTGACCCCCTCAGGCACAATGGAGGGTCGGGGCGACGATGGGAGCTGTTGGTGACGGACGGGCCTTTGATCGTGCAGTCGGACAAGACACTCTTGCTCGAGACCGCACATCCGGACGCGAACGACTGCCGGAAGGCGATTGCGCCGTTCGCTGAGCTGGAACGGGCGCCGGAGCACGTGCACACCTACCGGCTGACGCCGCTGGGGTTGTGGAACGCACGGGCGGCCGGGCATGACGCCGAGCAGGTGATCGACGTCCTGCTGCGGTACAGCCGCTACCCGGTGCCGCACTCGCTGCTCGTCGACATCGCCGAGACCCTCGACCGGTACGGGCGCTTGCGGCTGGAGAAGCACCCTCAGCACGGCCTGGTCCTGGTGACGACGGACCGGCCGGTGCTGGAAGAGGTGCTGCGCAGCGCCAAGGTGAAGCCGATGCTGGGCGAACGCATCGACGACGACACCGTCGTGGTGCACCCGTCGGAGCGCGGTCACCTCAAGCAGACGCTGCTGAAGATCGGCTGGCCCGCGGAGGACCTGGCCGGGTACGTCGACGGCGAGACGCACAAGATCGAACTAGTCCGGGACGGCTGGGACATGCGCCCGTACCAGCAGCAGGCCGTGGACTCGTTCTGGCACGGCGGCTCGGGTGTCGTCGTGCTGCCCTGTGGCGCCGGCAAGACGATCGTCGGTGCGGCCGCGATGGCGCAGGCGTCCGCAACCACGCTGATCCTGGTCACGAACACGGTGTCCGCGCGGCAGTGGAAGGACGAGTTGCTGAAGCGCACCAGCCTGACCGAGGACGAGATCGGCGAGTACTCCGGTGCCCGCAAGGAGATCCGGCCCGTCACGATCGCGACGTACCAGGTGATGACCACGCGCCGGAAGGGCGTCTACTCGCACCTGGAGCTGTTCGACGCCCGCGACTGGGGCCTGATCGTGTACGACGAGGTCCACCTGCTGCCAGCGCCGATCTTCCGGATGACCGCGGACCTGCAGACCCGGCGGCGGATCGGCCTGACCGCAACGCTTGTCCGGGAGGACGGCCGCGAGGGCGACGTGTTCTCGCTGATCGGCCCGAAGCGGTACGACGCGCCCTGGAAGGACATCGAGGCGCAGGGCTGGATCGCGCCGGCCGACTGCATCGAGGTGCGGGTGGACCTGGAGCAGAGCGAGCGGTTCGTGTACGCGACCGCCGAGCCCGAGGACCGCTACCGGCTGGCCGCGTCGACCCCGGCGAAGTCCAGGCTGGTACGACAGATCGCCGAGCATCACGCGGACGAGCCGCTGCTCGTGATCGGTCAGTACATCGACCAGCTGGACGAGCTCGGTGAGCGGCTGGAGTGCCCGGTGATCAAGGGCGAGACCACGGTGAAGGAACGGCAGCGCCTGTTCGACGCGTTCCGCAAGGGCGAGGTCAAGCGGCTGGTGGTCAGCAAGGTCGCCAACTTCTCCATCGACCTGCCCGAGGCGTCCGTGGCCATCCAGGTCTCCGGCACCTTCGGCTCCCGGCAGGAGGAAGCCCAGCGCCTCGGCCGCGTCCTCCGCCCCAAGGGCGACGGCCGAACCGCGAGGTTCTACTCCATCGTCGCCCGAGACACCATCGACGCCGAGTTCGCCGCCCACCGCCAACGCTTCCTGGCCGAACAGGGCTACGCCTACACCATCGTCGACGCCGAAAACCTATTCGCCTAGCCGGGTGTGAATCCCGTTGAAGTGCTTCTTCATCGAACGGGCGAAGGAGTCGGGGTCGCCGGATCCCAGGGCTACCAGGAGGTCGCGGTGCCAGGCGGCGGCGTCGGCGGGTGAGTAGCGGGCGCCGGGGAGGCGGGCGTCTACCTGGGAGAACGTGCGCCAGAAGACTGACAGCAGGTCGATCACCAGCGCGTTGCCTAGCGGCTCGTAGAGCGCCTGGTGGAAGGCCCAGTCCTCGTCGGGGAAGTACTCGCCGGCGGCCGCCTTGGCTTCCATCCGTTCGACGATCGGCTCGAGGTCGGCATTCCCGTGGGACGTGAAATACGCGACGACGTCGTCCGCCAGGCCGACCTCGATGGCCTGGCGGACCTCCAGGACGTTCTGTACGTCGCGGAGATCGCCGGCCATCGATTGCGACATCCGGAAGGCGAGGCCGTCTTCCAGTGACTGCAGGGAGACCTCGCCGACGTACGTCCCGTACCCGTGCCGGATCTCGATGATGCCGACCGCCTGCAGCGCCTTCATCGCCTCCCGCAGCGGGTGCCGCCCGACCCCGAGCTGAGCCATCAGCTCCTGCTCGTTGGGCAGCGGATCACCCGCCTTCAGCCCACGCTCCAGGATGTACGACTTCATCTGGTCGCGGATGAAGGACTGATTCCCCGCCGCACCACGTGCCCGGCCGAGCCCACCCGTTGTCACGCCGGTCCCTCCTTTGGAATAGGTCGTGTCTGGTGGTCCCCCGCCGTAGCGAGCAGGTGCTCGGTGCGGTGCATCGGCGTGCTGGAGCGAAGGTCTCGATGCGGAGCATCGTGGCCTTTGCGCCAGTGCGGCGAGGTGCCGTGCCGAGTGCCGCGCACTAGGCTGGGGACCACCAGACACGACCTTAGGACCGCTCAGTGTAATCCGGCCCGGTCCAGCAGTGGGCGGATCGCGGCGATCTCCGTGTCGTTCAAGGGAATACACGGGTACGCCGTGACCGGGCAGTCGATCACGCCGAGCAGGTACAGCCCCGCCTTGAACGCACCCAAGGCCGCCGACGAAGCGCCCATCCGCGAACGGTCCGCCACGTTGATGATCTCGAACAACCGGAACAGCCGATCCTGCTCCGCCCGCGCCGCTGCCGCGTCACCCGCCGAGGCCGCGTCGAACAACCGCACGTACCCGGCCGGATCCACATTCCCCAACCCCGGTACGACGCCATCCACACCAAAAGCCAGCGCGGAATCGACGGTCACCTCGGATCCGGTCATGATCGCGAACGCGTCCAATCCCGCATCCCGGCGCGAGAGGACCAACTGACGCAGCGATGTCTCCTGACCGCTGGAGTCCTTCACGCCGGCGATCACGCCCTGTTGCCCGAGCGAGATCATCAGCGATGCCGGCAGCTTGGTCCCCGCCCGCGACGGAATGTCATAGGCATAGAGCGGCGTATCCCCGGCCAGTGAAGCCAGCCGGGTGAAGTGCCGCTCGATCTCCGCCGGATGCGTAGCGGCATAGAACGGCGCCGTCGCGACCAGACCGTCGACACCAGCCTTCAGTGCGGCCGACATATGCGCGCTGACGCGGGAGGTCGACGTGTCGATGACACCGGCCAGCACAGGCACCTTCCCCGACACCTCCGCCACGGTCGTCTCCAGCACGACCTGCCGCTGTTCGTCGGTCAGGAACGTGCCTTCGCCGGAGGTGCCGAGCACGAACACACCGTCCACACCCCCGGTCAACTGGTACTGGATCAACCGCGCCAGCGAGGCGGTGTCGATGTCGTACTCGGGGGTGAGCGGGGTGACCAGCGGCGGTACGACGCCGGTCAACTGGGCGGGGTCGGTCAAGGGGTCTCCCAACGTCAAAGGGCGAATGTGGCGAAGCGCAAGGTCGCGAACGAGGACGTCTCACCGGCCTCGTAGAAGATGCCGACCGAGCCGTCAGGCAGCAGCACCAGATCGGAGTACCCGGCCATTCCCGGGTGCACGACCAGGGCCGGCTGCCACGAGACACCGGCATCCGAGCTGACGAAGACGGTCAGCTCCCGGCGGCTCGTCGGATTCACCGGAGTCGACAGCAGCAGCCGGCCGTCGGGCAGGGTGAGCACACTCCCCTGGATCCCCGGCGCGGTGATCTCGGGAACCCCGACGTACGGCGCATCGAGCGTCAGACCGCCATCGGACGACCACGCGTGCACCCGCGCCGGGCCGGTGCCCTGGTGGTTGCGGGCGTTGAAGTACACCCGCCCATCAGGCAACTCGGCCACAGCCGTCTCGTTCGCGTTGATCTCGGCGCCGTCGTTGCGATCGACGAAGCCGACCGACCACGTGACACCACCGTCGTCGCTGACGATGCAGTGCCCGCCGTTCAGCCGGATCAGGTCATCCACAGGTTCCGACGGCACGAACGAGTGGTTCGCCGGTAGGACGATTCGCCCACTGGCCAACGCGATCCCGTGACACGGCCCGGTCGCATACCAACCCCAGTCGGACGGCTTGACCTGCGCGGTGATCTCCACCGCCGGGCTCCAGGTCGCACCGTCGTCGGCGGACCGCTGCACGAACACGCGCCGGCCGGACTCCTGATCGGTGCCGCGGGCAAGCGACATCTCCACCGCGTGCGCGCCGTTCTGCACGGTCACCAGCACGATGTCGCCGCTCGCGGGGTCGATCACCGGCACCGGGTTGCCACACGTCTTGCCCGGCTCGGCCGACGCCACCTGCAGCGGCAGCCAGGTCCGTCCACCGTCGAGCGAGCGCCGCAGTACGACCTCGATCTCGCCGGCGTCGCCGGACCCGTGCAGCCGTCCCTCGCAGAAGGCGAGCACCAACTCGCCTCGCGCCAGCACGGACGGGATCCGGAACGTGTGGTAGCCGCTGCCGGCCGGATCGAACACCGGTCCGGCGATTTCCACGGCACCGACTCTTGAAGACATAGGACGTACTATGTCATGGTGTGGCCCCCCGATGGAAGTGAGGCCTCATGCCAGTCAGCAGAAGAACATTCCTCGGCGGCGGCCTGGCGGCCGCCGCTGTCGCGGTCACGGGTACGCCGCTGCTGGCGGGGTGTGCTTCGGACAAGAAGACCGCGGCCGCGGCGAACGCGGCCGTGAAGCTGCCGACGTACACGAAGTACGGCCAGATCAAGCCGGACCTGCCCGGCACCGACGTGGTGCTGGACGGATTCCTCAAGTACCCGGCCAACCCGGTGAAGGCGATCACCGACGTGCCCGGCGACGGCCGGCCGATCACGTTCCTGACCAACATCCCCGGCGCGATCCCGCCGGCCGTGGACAAGAACCAGTTCTGGCAGGCGCTGAACCAGCGGCTCGGCTCCGAGCTGCAGATCAGCATGGCGTCCAACGACGAGTACAAGGACAAGTTCGCCACCCGGATCGCGGGCGGTGACCTGCCGGACATCCTGAACATCCCGACCGACACCGCGCAGATCCCGGGCCTGGTGAAGGCCAAGTGCATGGATCTGAGCGAACACCTGTCCGGGGACGCAGTGAGCAAGTACCCGTTCCTGGCCAACATCCCGACCGAGTACTGGAAGGGGTGCGTCTTCAACGGCGCGATCTACGGCGTGCCGGTGCCGCGCGGGATGTCGCGGACCTCGCTGGCGCTGTACCGCGAGGACCTGCTGGCGGCCAAGGGGATCAAGAACCCGGCACCGAAGAACTTCGAGGAGTTCTTCGACCTGGCCAAGGAAATGACCGCGGCCAAGCAGAACAAGTGGGCCTGGACCCGGGTGCCGACGTCGTCCATCCGGCAGATGCTCGGCCTGCCGAACGTCTGGAAGGAGGAGGGCGGCAAGTTCTCCTCGGTCTACGAGCACGAGGCGAACGCCGACGCGCTCGAGGCGGCCCGCAAGATGGTCGCCGCCGGCGTGATCAACCCGGACGCGTTCAACGACAAGGCCAGCGCCCGCAAGCAGTGGTTCAACGGCGGCATCGCGGCGTTCGACTACGACAGCTTCGTCGCCTGGAACCAGTACTACTCCGACAACACCGCCGGTGACGCGTTCGCGGTGAACATGCTCGACGTACCGGGCTTCGACGGCGGCGAGGGCAAGCCCTGGATGGGCTCCGCTCTGAACAACGTGACCGCGTTCAGCAAGGACAGCAAGCACTCGGCCGAGACGCTGCTGAAGATCGCCAACTGGATGGCCGCGCCGTTCGGCACCGAGGAGTACATGTTCCGCAAGTACGGCGTGGCCGGCCGGCACTACACCATGCAGGGCACGGATCCGGTGCCGACCAAGGTCGGCCTGGTGGAGACCGGCATCGGTCTGCAGTACATCAGCGACAGCACGCTGGCGCTGTACTGGGCCGGCAAGCCCGACGTACCGCAGAAGCAGCACGCGATCCAGCAGAAGGTCGCCGACCGGCTCGTGTACGACGCGTCGTACGGCCTGTACTCCGACACCCTGTCGAAGAAGCAGGCGCAGCTCACCAAGACGATGAACGACCTGGAGAGCCAGATCGTGCAGGGCAAGAAGCCGGTCTCGGACTGGGCCGCGGGCGTGCAGACCTGGAAGTCGTCGGGCGGCGACAAGATCCGCACCGAGCTCGAGCAGGCCCTTGCGGACACGGCAGGGAAGTAGATGCTGCAACGTTCCAAGACGCGGCCGCAGCAGCAGCTGAGCCTGGGGCGGCGCCTGCTCCGGGACCGGGTGCTGCTGCTGTTCGCGCTGCCCGGGACCGCGCTGATCATCGCGTTCCACTACGTGCCGTTGCTCGGCAACGTGATCGCGTTCAAGGACTACCAGCCGTTCCTCGGGATCGGCGGCAGCGACTGGTCCGGCTGGGCGAACTTCAGCGTGATCTTCAACGGCGACCCGACGTTCCTGCGGGCGTTGAAGAACACGCTGATCCTGACCAGCCTGCAGTCGGTCTTCGTGTTCCCGGCGCCGATCCTGCTCGCGCTGCTGCTGAACTCACTGTTCTCCGAGCGGATCAAGCGGATCGCGCAGAGCATCCTCTACCTGCCGCACTTCATGTCCTGGGTGATCGTGGTCGCGCTCTTCCAGCAGATGCTCGGCGGCAGCGGGTTGCTGAACAACTACCTGCGGTCGCACGACCTGGCCACGATCAACATCATCGGGAACTCCGAGCTGTTCCACGTCCTGCTGACCTCGCAGATCATCTGGAAGGACACCGGCTGGGCGACGATCCTGTTCCTGGCCGCGCTGTCCCAGATCGACTCGCAGTTGTACGAGGCGGCGAGTGTGGACGGCGCGAGCCGGATGAAGCAGCTCTGGCACGTCACGCTGCCGGGGCTGCGCGGGATCATCATCCTGCTGTTCATCCTGCGGCTCGGCGACTCGCTGACCGTCGGCTTCGAGCAGATCATCCTGCAGCAGCAAGCCGTCGGCCGGGACGTCAGTGAAGTGCTGGACACCTACGTCTACAACAACGGCGTACTCGGCGGCGCCTGGGGCGTGGCGGCCGCGGTCGGGCTGGTGAAGGGCATCGTCGGCGTCATCCTCGTCCTCACCGCGAACAAGGTCGCCCACATCTTCGGGGAGCAAGGGGTGTACAACCGATGACACAGGCAGTCGTGTCCCGGCGGGTCGCGCCCCGCCGGATCGTGCAGGGCGTGCCGATGCCGTCCTGGCCGATGCGGATCTTCAAGGGACTGATCCTGCTGGTGTTCTGCGCGGTGGTGATCATTCCGTTCGTCGGCGTGATCTCGACCAGCGTCGCGCCGAACAAGCAGATCAACGAGTCCGGCGGGCTGGTGCTGTTCCCGAAGTCGGTCAACTTCGCCGCCTACGAGTCGCTGTTCGCCGGCGGAGTGGTGACGCAGGCGCTCTTCGTCAGCATCTTCGTCACGGTCATCGGCACGCTGCTGAGCCTGACCGTGTCGTGCCTGCTCGCAAACGCGTTGTCCCGGCCGGGGTTCGCGGCCGGGCGGCCGATCCTGCTGGTGATCCTGTTCAGCATGCTGTTCTCCCCCGGCATCATCCCGACGTACCTGACGGTCAAGGGCGTCGGGCTGCTGGACAGCATCTGGGCCCTGATCGTGCCGACGATGGTGAGCGCGTTCAACGTGGTGGTGCTGCGGGCGTTCTTCATGAACCTGCCGAACGAGATCTCCGAGAGCGCCCGGATCGACGGCGCGGGTGAGCTGAAGACGTTCTGCTACATCGTGCTGCCGCTGTCCAAGGCGGTGCTCTCGGTCATCGGCCTGTTCTACGCGGTCGCGTACTGGAACGCGTTCTTCTCCGCGCTGCTGTATCTCAACGACTCCAAGCTGTGGCCGTTGCAACTGGTGCTGCGCACGTACGTCATCAACGACACCCAGCTCGGCAGCGCTGAGCTCGGCACCGAGCTGCTGCCACCCCAGGCGTCGATCCAGATGGCCATCCTGGTCGTCTCGATCGTGCCGATCCTGCTGGTGTACCCGTTCCTCCAGCGCCACTTCGCCAAGGGCGTGCTGACAGGGGCCGTCAAGGGTTGATCGCGGGGGTGTGACGGTCGCGTCACGACCCGTGGTCCCCGAGCGTGACCAGGGTTGCCCAGGGCAACGCCAGGGTTGCGCCTGGGCAAATCCTGAGGGTACGGCAGGTACCGTCGAGGAGTATGGGGATAGAGGCGCTGGAGCGGGTGGGGCAGGGTGGGACAGAGCAAGGGCAGCGGGGGGCGCAGACCTTCTGGCGGGTGGTCCGGGAAGCAGTCCTGTTGGCCACCCTCTTCTTGGTCTACAGCGCGGGCCGGCAGATCGCCGCACGACATACCGGTTCCGCGTTCGACCACGCACATGACGTCCTGGCCATCCAGAACTGGCTCCACCTGCCGAACGAAGCCGCGATCCAGCACTGGGCACTGAAGTTCCCGAATCTGATCGAGAGCGCGAACCTGTACTACGCCAGCGTGCACGCTCCACTGACGGCGGCGGTGCTGCTCTGGCTGAGCATCTGGCGACCGAAGGCGTACCCGCACGTTCGGTGGACGATGGTGTCGGTGACCGGACTGGCTCTGGTCGGACACATCGCGTTCCCGCTGGCGCCGCCGCGGATGATGCCCGGGTTCGTCGACACCGGCCTGCGGTTCGGCCAGTCGGTCTACGGTCCGGACCACTCCGGCGGACCGGTGAACCAGTTCGCCGCGATGCCCAGCCTGCACGTCGGCTGGGCATCGCTGATCGCGCTCTCGATGATCCTGATCACCCGGTCGAAGTGGCGCTGGCTGTGGCTGCTGCACCCGATCATCACCTTCGCCGTGGTCGTGGTGACCGCGAACCACTACTGGCTGGACGGCATCGTCGTACTGATCCTGCTGGCGGTCAGCCTGCCGCTGCTGCTGCGTCCCGGGTTGCACGACGACCGGCTGCGGACCCGTAATTCGGTTCCCCCACGGCGGGTGCTCAAGTAACGTGGCCGGGCTTCCCCCACCCTTGCCGGAGGTTTCAGCATGCCCCCCGATACGTCCGACACCCTCCAGGCCGAGAAGGACTACCTGAAGAGCTCGCGGGCCGCGCTCGCGGTGATGCGGGAGAAGACCGGCGCCCTCGAGGTGCACAGCGCGGACCGGGTCAACCAGGAGTATCTGCAGGCCGCGATCTGGCGGCGGATGAAGGAGCTCGAGGACGACCCGGACGTACCGCTGTTCTTTGGCCGGCTGGACTACCTCGAGCCGACCGACGAGACGTTCCACATCGGCCGCCGGCACGTGAACGACGAGCTCGGCGAGCCGCTGGTGGTGGACTGGCGAGCAGACATCTCGGTGCCGTTCTACCGGGCCAGCCGGACCGAGCCGATGGGTGTCGGCGTACGGCGGCGGTTCGGCTTCACGCATGGCGACATGACGGCCTTCGAGGACGAGGACCTGACCTCGAGCGCTCCGGCCGACGAGCACAGCGACATCCTGGACGCGGAGATCGAGCGACCCCGTTCCGGCCCGATGCGCGACATCGTGGCGACCATCCAGCCGGAGCAGGACGTGATTGTCCGGGCCGGTGTCGACGACACCATCTGCGTGCAGGGAGCACCGGGGACCGGGAAGACCGCGGTAGGCCTTCACAGAGCGGCGTACCTGCTCTATGCGTACCGCGACCAGCTCAGCCGGGCCGGAGTGCTCGTGGTCGGGCCGAACGCGAGCTTCCTGCGCTACATCGGCGACGTACTGCCCGCACTGGGCGAGATCGAGGCGAAGCAGACGACGGTCGAGGAGCTCGTCGCCCGGGTGAAGGTCGCGGGTCCGGGTCCCGCGGCAGTCGACGTACTCAAGGGCGATGCGCGGCTGGCCGAGGTGCTGCACCGGGCGGTGTGGTCGCAGGTGCAGCTGCCGAAGGAGGCACTGGTGGTGCCGCGCGGCGCACACCGCTGGCGGGTGGCGGCGTATCAGGCGGAGGAGCTCGTCAACGAGCTTCGGACCCGCGGAGTCAGGTACGGCGCCGGGCGGGCGATGCTGCCGCAGCGACTGGCCCACGCCGTCCTCCTGCGCATGGAGGCGGCCGGAGACTCCCCGGACGACCGGGTGCAGGACTCTGTCGCGCGGAGCCGACCGGTCAAGCAGTACGCCGAAGCACTCTGGCCGGCTGTCGACCCGGCGAAGCTGCTCTTCCGGCTCTTCACCGACCCGGAGCTCCTGGCCGAGCACGGCGACGGGATCCTGACGCCTGACGAGCAGGCGATGCTCATCTGGGAGAAGGCGCCCCGCTCGGCCGGTGCGGCGAAGTGGTCCGTAGCGGACGCCACTCTGATCGACGAGATCGCCGATCTGGTCGACCGTACGCCGTCACTCGGTCACGTAGTGCTGGACGAGGCACAGGACCTGTCGGCCATGCAGCTGCGGGCCGTCGGACGACGCTGCTCGACCGGCTCGATGACTGTGCTCGGCGACATCGCCCAGGGCACCACTCCGTGGGCCACACCGTCGTGGGACGAAGCGCTGAAGCACCTGGGCAAGACTGGCGCCCACACCGAAGAGCTGACCGCAGGCTTCCGCGTCCCCGGCCAGGTGATCGAGTACGCCGCCCGTCTGCTGCCCACGATCGCGCCACACCTCACCCCGCCCACCGCGGTACGGCGGGCGCGCGGTGAGCTCGCCATTACCCGGGTGCCCGACAGCCTGGCCGCCGCGGTGACGACCGTCGACGAGGTGTCGGCGCGCCTGGGCTCGATCGGCCTGATCGTCCCGGACGCCATCGTGACCGCGACCCGGAAGGCCTTGCAAGACAAGGGAATCGCGTTCTCCGTGCTGGGCGACGAGGACGACGTCGACGCGCACCTGGACGTCGTCCCTGCGTCGCTCGCGAAAGGCCTCGAGTTCGACCATGTCGTCCTCGTGGAGCCGGCCGGGATCGTGGCCGGCGAGGCCGACGAACGAACCGGTCTGCGCCGCCTCTACGTCTGCCTCACCCGCGCCGTCACCTCGCTGGCCGTCCTGCACAGCGAGGACCTCCCCCTGGTACTAGAACCCGCGGGAGCCGCCTGACCTGCGCGATGAGCGCCGGGACGAACCGCCACTGCTCGAGCGTGTGCGGGACGACCAAGAGCGCCTGGAACTGCCACTCGACCAGCCGCTGCCGCTGTCCGAGCCGTTGCCGGAGGACGCCGACCAACTGCTCACCGAGGATCCGACGTCGGAGCTCCAGCGGCTGAAGCGTGCCCCCGGGCGGCGCGAGCGCCAGCGGGCCCGCATCCGGTCACCGGTCCGCCGGGCGTCGTCGTCCGGGAACCACCAGCGCCGCCCGTCGCCCTGCGACCAGTAGCCGTCGATGTAGGCGGAGACGTCCTCGCCGACTTCCCAGTACGGCCGGAAGTTGTCGCTCCACTTCTCGACCATCCGAACCTGCGGCTCCTCCCCGGCCACGGCACGCTGCTTGCAGGCCGCGCACACGCTGACCTCGCGGACGCTGCCCCGCTCCGGCTGCCACTCGACGGCGTCCGTACTGGGTCCGTGGCGCGGGTCGAAGAAGCAGGGCGCCGTAGGCTCCGGGATCGGCTTGCCGGCCCGCACTGCGTCGAGGCACACCAGCCCGTAGCGAGCCGAGCCGAGCAGCGTCGTCACCGCCTCGACGTCCGCGTCGCCCTTGGCCGCATCGAGTCTCTGGCGCGCCTTCTCGACGGTGTCGAGCACGTCCTTGGACAGCTTGGACTGCTGAGGGTCGGACGTCGTCGGCAGCGCTGAGACCTGCTGCGACAGCGCGATGATCTCCTCATTCAGCAGCGGCCGTGTGACGTCCAGATGCTCCTTCTCATCCGTACGGCGAGCCCGGCGAGCACCTAGCGCGGTCAGGCCGTACCAGAGCCCGATCACACCGGCCACACCACCGGCGTACGGCGCAGCGTCGACATAGAACGGCTTGTCGACCTGCTGTGCCCGCTGGATGAACCTGACCAGCATGTCCTCGTAGTCCGGCGCACAGCAGTCCACTGCCTCGTCCACTGCGTCACCCACGTGGTACGTCGGCCCGCGGTCTGCCCGTTGCACGGCGTGGAACCCGCGTCCGTCGGACTCCGAGTCCGCATCGACCAGTACGGCGTACACACCCTCGACGCCGACGCGGTCGTACAGCTGGTCCGCGATCTCCTCGCCCTCCCAGGCCAGGTTCACGTTCGCCGTCGACCACGCGCCCGGCATCGGCGTACGCATCGATCGCCGCCTGCACGTCCACTCCAGTGTCCACGCCGTCCAGACGCACGTCTGCGGCATCCAGTTCCTCACCGAACCGGGTGACGTCCTCGCGCGCCAGCGCTTGCCGTTCCTCGAGCGAGTCCCCTTCGTCCGGCAGAACTTCGTACGACGGCCGGTAGAGCGCGGGGCCTTCTTTCTTGCGTGATATCGATCGCAAGGAGCGGGCCAGGAAGAGAGCGGCCACCAGCAGCACCAGGACCGGCCAAAGCCAGCCTGGTCCCGACGACGTCTTGGGTACGTCGAGTTGGTCCAGCACCCCGTTGAGCGTGCCGACCGGGTCGGAGCGGCTGTGCTTGTCCAGCTCGTCGGTCAGGATGTCCGCGATCGGGGTGTCGACACCGACCGCGCTCCCCCAGGTGATCGCCCCGCCGAACACCACCAGGTAGATCCCGTCGGCCTGCTGCACGTCCACGAGCTTGTCCACGTACGCGCGAGCGGCCGCGCTGTTGTCGCCACTTCCGTCGTTGAGGGTCGCCGCGGGTACGACCGCGATCCGGATAGCCGGATCGCGGTCGCGGACCCGCTCGGCCAGCTGGTCGGCGTCCTTGTCCGGAACCAGCGAGCGCTGCGACGGGTCGACGTACACCGGTGAGGTCTTCCAGCCGTCGACGACGGACGCCGGATCCGGACCGAGAGCGGCCGCTGTGGGCGCGAGTACAGACGCGACGGCGAGGACCCCAGCAAGCAGACGCATGGGCAGAAGCCTGCCCTGTCCGCGGTTCGCTTCAGTCAGCTGCAGCAGTGAGATAGATGTCCTCTTCGCGCTCGAGCTCCTCGACCCGCTGGAGTCCCGTGTCACGCCAGAGCACGTACAGCAGGCCCAGCACCGCCAGCGAGAGTACGGCCGCCAGCAGCGGCAGGTAGCCGACACCGACCAACTGGATGACCAGACCGCCGACTACCGCGGACAGTCCGGCGCCCAGGTAGATCGCCGAGGCGTTGAGCGAGATCAGCAGACCGCCACCGAGCTCCAGCAGCAGGTTCTGGATCGGCGGGTTGAAGGCCCAGGTGAACATGCCCCAGACGAACAGAGCCGCACCCGCACCGACCTCCGTGCTCGCCGTGATGTCCAGAGTGCTGACAACGGCGGTGATGCCGATCAGCAGGACCAGGAGTGTGCGCAGACTGCCGAAGCGGTCCGTGGCGCGTCCTCCGACGAGATTCCCGAGCACTGCGCCCAACCCGTACAGGAGAAGCAGGAGGCCGGCGGCGTTGCCGGACAGTCCGGCCGTGTGCTTCAGCAGCGGCACGATGTAGATGTAAACGCTGAAGGCGCCGAGCACTGCGAGGACTGTCATCGCGAGAACGATCTGCACCCGTCGATCGGCCACACCGGCAAACCGTTCTCGCAGTCCGACCACTGGAGGCGCGTCCACCTTCGGGAGGGCGACGCGCTCGACGATGGCGACCAGTACGGCGATGACCGTGATGAGTGCGAAGACACCCTTGTAACCCAGCGTCGGACCGAGCAGACTCCCGGCCGGTACGCCGATCACCAGAGCGAAGGTCAGTCCGCCGAAGACGATGGCGACGGCCCTGCCACGTTCCTCGGGTCGCATCAGTCCGGTGGCGAACAGAGTGGCCGCAGGGGTGTAGGCGGCGGCACCCAACGCGGCCACCACGCGACCGACGATCAGCACCGGGTAGTTGGTGGCGACCGCGGCGATGAGGTTGCCCAGCGCGGCCAGAACGAGTGCGGCGATCAGGAGGGTACGGCGCTCCCACCGGCCGGCCAGGGTGGACAGGATCGGCGCACCGATCGCGTACGACAGGGAGAACGCGGTGGCGAGTTGACCCGCGGCCGTCAGCGAGACATGGAGCTCGGAGCTGACGTCGGGCAGCACACCGGACACGACGTACGCGCTGGTGCCGACCGCGAACGCACCGGCGCCGAGCAGGTAGATCCGTGCGGACATCGGGGACCTTCCGGACGAGTCGAGTAGTTCGATGGAGATCGTACTACGAAGATCATCGAACTTCGACCGATATCGTATTATTGACCCATGACCACACTCATGCCACGCCTCCGGCGCGGCGGGTCACGGGGCTTTGACTCCCGGCCGTCCCTCGTCGCTCCAGTCGCTACGCTCCCTCCACTCCTCAGTCCAGGCCGGGAGGCCCCGTGACCAGCAAGGAACTCCCCCAGCCGGACCGCGACGAGATCGAGGTCGCGACGGTGCTCCAGGCTCTCGGTGAGCCGGTGCGGCTGCAGATCGTCCGCGCACTCGCCGACGCTCCCCAGGGCATCGCCTGCGGCGACATCGAGCTCCCGGTCACCGCATCCACCCGGGCGCACCACCTGCGCATCCTGCGCGAGGCCGGCGTCCTGACCACCCACACCGAAGGCACCCGCCGGATCAGCAAACTCCGCCGGACCGACCTCGAGGACCTCTATCCCGGCCTCCTCACCGGCATCCTGGCCGCCCGTCAGTAACGACGCGCACACGCCGGGTGAACCCGCACCGCAACCGCAAGCTGCCGGTGGGTTGATCGAGCGGTGGTTGTAGGGGTGCGACTGGCAAACTGTGGCAGTGGTCGAGCTTCGTAGGCGGTGGGACGAGCTGGTGCCCGGCTCGGCCTCGCTGGCAGACGAGCTGGTCGCCAGGTACGTCGAGCGCACCCGGCGGGCCTACCGGGACCACTATCTGGAGATCGTGCTCACCGCACTCGACTCCCTCATCCAGCTCTCCACCGATCCGACCTCGGTCCGGCTGGCAGCGTGGTTCCACCGCGCAGTACACGAACCGGGCGGCACACCGGCCGAGGACGCTGAGGCCTCCGCCCGGCTGGCCGAGGAGCGTCTCCCGCAGTACGGCGTACCGCCGATCCGCATCGCCGAAGTGGCCCGCCTGATCCGCCTCACCGGCGACCTGGCGGCTCCCCTGCCGGATGCCTACGCACCACCGCGCCGCGACGCCAACGGCGACGTACTGCTCGACGCCGTCAACGCCATCCTCGCCGCCGACCCCAGCCGGTACGCCGTCCACACTGCCGAGGTACGGCGGGACACGGGCGACCGCAAGACCGCACTCGAGCACCGGTACGACGAGGTCCGCGAACTGCTCGACGGCCACCTCTACCGCACCCAACTGGCCCGGCAACGGCTCGGTCCGGTCGCCCGAGTCAACCTCGAGTCCGAGCTCGCCGGACTGGACAGCCAACTCCCCGCACCGTGGCGTGGCTGGCAGCAAGCCGCACTGACCGCCATCGCGACCTTCAGCGCGATCGCCTCCGCAGTAGTCGCGATCGCCGCGTCCGGCGCCTCCTGGCAGGTCCCGACCGCCCAGAACGAGGCCGGCTGGCCGCCCGTCGCGCTGGCTGCCGTCGCCTTCTTCAGCGCACCCCTGCTGTTCCGTTGCGCCCGCAGCGCCAGCCAACGCTCGCGACTCATCGCAGGAGCCGTAGTCGCGATCGCTGTCACCGGACTGCTCGTCGCCTGGGCACAGGTCCCCAGGACAAACCCAGCCGTCGGTGTGGGCCTTCGAGTGCCGCTACTGATCGCCGCTCTGCTACTCCTGCTCCTGGCCGGCGTGGCGGCACTGGTCGCCTCGCTGCTGCGCACCAGAACGGCTCGCTTTCTCCCTGCCCGCAACCTCGGTCAGCAACTCGCGTGGCTCGCCGTACCGGCAGCGGTAGCGCTGATCCTGCTGCTGATCGTCCAGCCGCTGGCTCGCAACTACGTGCTGAGTTCCAACGAGCGAGTAGAAGGCTCACCGAACGAGCCGGGCACGGCGTCTCCCTCAGTCCTCGACGGCTCGGTCGCCTGGGTCAGCAGGTCGCTGCACGGCGCGGGCGCCGAGGGCGCGATCGGCACGAGGTACGGCGTCGCCATCCCGCGGCAGAGTGGCGTGGTGGAGATGCTGGACGCCGCCACCGGGGAGCTGCGCTGGCGCTACAGCCGGTCCGATTCCGACGAGCTGCCGAATATCGTTGCCACCGGCAACGGTGACTATGTGCTGGCCGAATTCGCCGACGTCGGCTACCTGCTGCTCGACGCGAAGACCGGCCACCGCAAGGCCGCCTGGCCGGGCCGGACCCGTGACCACCTCGTCCAACAGGCCGAACCGCTGCTGACCGCCGAGCCTTCGTCCGGCGGCTCCGGCAAGCTGCATGGCGTCGACCCGGACGGCCACGAGCGATGGACGTTCGAACCGGGCGACTGCACGGACATCGGCGCGGTCGCGACCGCCGAGACCGTGGTCGCGTTCCTCGGCCACAGCTGCAACGACAGGCCCGACGAGATGACCGCGCTGGATCTGCGGTCCGGCAAGAAGCTCTGGAGCAAGGTCTCCGCCGACACCTACCGGCGACCGGTCGTCGTGGCCGGACTGGTGGTCGTCGCCGAGCCTGGCGGTGATTCCGACGTACCCGTCGCTCTGACGGCCATTGAGCCGCGGACCGGCGACATCCGCTGGCGCTGGCCGGTGCCCCGGAACTGGGCGTGCCGAACGCTGCTCAACGCGGCCGGCAAGTACCTGATCGTGGTGGACTGCCCCGGTCCCAGCAGCCAGGAGAACCGCCGGACCGTGGTCACGGCCGTCGACGCCAACACCGGTCTGACGGCCTGGCAGACGACCGCACCGGTCAGCCCGCGCGTGAAGGTCACCGTCACCGCCGACGGACGGGTGATCTCGCTCGGCCGCGGCGCAAGCGGCTGCGTCGCGAACGTGATCAGCCGCGCCGGCTTCCGTCAGGTCCCCTGCCCACCGGAATCTCCTGCGGCCGCGACCCCCGCGCCATCGGCAACCTCATCCTCACCTCAGGCCCGGACACGGTCATCGCCCTGCGCTGACTCAATCGGGTCAGGAGAGCTGGTGCTCGGCAGTGGCTAGGAGCTCGACGATGCGGGTGCCGAAGGCGACGTCGACTGGGTGCGACTCGCCTGACTCGGCGGCGGTGACCAACTCCTCGGCGGCGAGTTGTAGCGCCTCGACCGCGGAGGTCTCGCTGGCCGGCAGGAGCGCCGTACCCGTCTCTCCCCAGACGCCGGTCTCGAAGTTGCTGCCGGCGGGCGGAGCCGACAGCGAGATGCTGGCGGTGCTCGTGGCTCCGGACTCGTGGGTGAGGACGAGGTGGACGAGGCCGCCGGCGCCGCCGACGGCGGCCAGCTCGACGATCGGGCCGAGCATCGCGGTCAGGTTGGACAGGGCGTGCGGGCCGACGTCCCAGATGGCACCACGCCGCTCGCGTCGCCAGGGTGAGTCGATGAGCGGCTTGCCCGGTTCGTCGAGGGCGGCGAGCATCCGGGTCCAGCCGCCTTTCCACCCGCCGCGCGCCTGAAGCTCCGCGAAGAACGTCCGCAGCGGCGGCTGGAACCGGCCGGTGAAGAACACCACCGAGGCGATGCCCTCGTCCGCGACCTCGTCGGCCAGTGCCCGGGCATCGTCGAGCGAGTCCGCGACCGGCTTGTCGAGCAGCAGGTGCTTGCCCACGGCCGCGGCCTCCAGCGCCATCGACGCCTGCACCTTCGGCGGTACGGCGAACGCGACCGCCTCGACCGACTCGAGTAACTCCGCGTAGTCGTCGTACGGCGTGACGCCCAGGTCACTCGCGATCGCCGCGGTCTTGTCCGGATGCCGGCCCCAGACGCCCACCAGCTCCACCCCGGAGGCGGCCATCAGGCCCGGTCCGTGCGTCCGGTGCGCCCACGGACCGGTGCCGACCAAACCGAACCGCATCTCTTCTCCGTTCCGCCACAGATGTGATCTGCACCGCAATTTCAGTGCTGCGACTCGGTGCCTGGTGCCCCCATCGAAGCGGCAAGGTGACGAGCCGATATCGCTTTGGCCACGACCCTATCCGGGAACGCCGGATCGGTCGGCGCAGGCTCCCGAGGGGTGCGAGACTCCCAGCCATGGACCTGCGCGACCAGTGGAATCGCCTGCTGCCGCACGCGCAGCCCTTGGGCGAGGATCTGCTGGCTCGTTACGCAGAGCAACATCGTCATTATCACGACCAGCGGCACCTGACCGAGGTACTGCGGACCGTCGACGAGCTGGCCGAGGCCGCCGACGACCCGGACACGGTCCGGCTGGCAGCCTGGTTCCACGACGCGATCTACGACCCGCAGGCCGACCCCGGGGAGAACGAGGAGGTCTCGGCCCAGCTGGCCGAGCTCGAGCTGGCGGCGTACGGCGTCGAGGCCGAGCAGGTCGAGGAGGTCGGCCGGCTGGTCCGCCTGACCGCCAAGCACGACTGCGAGCCGGACGACCGCAACGGCGCCGTCCTGTGTGACGCCGATCTGCGCATCCTGAGCCTGGACCCGGAGCGGTACGACGAGTACTCGGCCGGCATCCGGCAGGAGTACGGGCACATCGCCGACCGGGAGTTCGCCCGCGGCCGGATGTCGTTCCTGCAGACCCTGGCCGAGACCCGGCTGTTCGCGACCACGCGAGGCCATGACGAATGGGAAGAGGCCGCCCGGGAGAACATCACCCGGGAGGTCGAGTCCTGGGGCCCTAAGGCGGCCCGGCCGATCGGCGGGCTGATCCCGATCGTCTACTTCGGTGCTGCCCTCGGCGCGGTCGTCGCGTCCTCCGTCCTGTTCGGCCGTGGCCTCGGTGCGGCCGCCAAGTGGCCCGCCGACCCGGACGAGGTCGCCGGCTTCCCGGTCTGGGCACCGATCGCGGGTACGGCGCTGTCGGCCGCACTGGCCTGCGCCTGGTTCCGGCGGGCCGAGCGGCGACTGGTCACCATCCCGGCACTGGTGTTCGGAGTGGTCGGCCTGATCGCCGTTGGCTTCTGCTGGTGGCGCTGGCCCGCCGCGCAGCCCGGTGCGGCCATGTCAGAGCGCTGGCCGTACCTGATGCTCGCGTCGGTCGCTCTGGTGCTGGCCGGTGCGCTCCTGGCGTTGGCGAGGCGGCTGCGGCTCGCACCGCCGTACGCGCAGGCTCCACCGCGATTGCTGGGTGTCGGCGCCACTGTGGTGTGCGGGGCGCTGCTGGCCTGGGTGGTGGTGTCGGCCGGTGAGCCGTTCGTGCAGGCCCGGCTGGAGACCGCCAACACGGTCAGCACGACGACCACCATCGAACCCAACCAGCTCCCGGTGCAGCTCGACGGCACTCTGGCCTGGAGCCGCGAGGTGCCCGCGACAGGCGCCATCGCCGGTACGGCGGGCGGAGTGGCCGAACTGCGGTCGGACGGCGTGGTCATGTCCGATGCGACCACCGGCCAGATCCGGTGGCGGTACTCGCGGGCCGACGTCAAGGACGCCGCATCCAGTGGTTCCAAGGGCCTCCTGGTCTCCGCCGACGGCCGTACCGTCGCCGCACACCTCCCCAACGCCGACTACCGCGAACCCGCGGGCGTCGACCTGCCGACGTACGCCGTACTGGATGCAGTGACCGGGAAGGTGCTGACCGAGGTCCACACCGACGGGACCGCACTGGCCGTCGACCAGAACCAGTTGCTCGTCGCGGAGGACAACTACGTCGTGGCGCACGGCGTGAGCAGCCCGACCCACTGGCGCACCCAGCTGCGCTGCAACGTGACGCAGGGCGAGCTGATGGGCGATCAGGCGGTCGTCGTCGACGGATGCGGTGGCAACGGAGCCGTCGTACGCGGTCTGGACCTCAAGACCGGCGATCAGCGCTGGGAGGTCGACCTGGGGAACAGGTTCGACCTGAGTGCCGAGCTGGACCCGACCACGTGGGTCGGCGATCTGGTCGCCGTACCCGACACCCGTGAGGTCTCCGGACTGATCTGGACCGGCGCTGCGGGTGGAACGCTCTACCAGTGGTCCATCGACGTCGCCGAGGGCCGCGTCATCTGGACGACCCCGGTGCCCGGCACACCGCGGCCTCGGCTCGGGTCCTCGTCGTGCGACGCACAGCTCGCCGCCACCCACGCCTCGCTCGTCCTGATCACCTGCCGGAACACCACCGACCCCGGACAGGTGCAGACGTACGACGTCTCCGCGCTGAGCCCCGCGGACGGAACACCGCAGTGGCACCACCTGCTGGAGGTACCACCGAAGCTGCAGCAGCCGGAGTACCCGCGGGACGGGTTCAGCATGTTGCCGGACGGACGCGTGGTCACGCTGATGCCGCAGCGGAACGGCAGTTGCTCACCGGTGATGATCGGCACCACCGGCGTCCAGCCCCGCCCGATCCTGGCCGGCCCGACCGCCACATCGGTCGCCCAGTCCGAAGAAGTCACCTGCGACAAGCCCGCCGTCGCAGTAGCCGGTGCCCGCCCCATCTTCTCCGACGGCAGCAGACTCTTCGCCCTCAGCTGAGGTCTCTCTCCCCCTCCACTCCTCCTTCTTTCCCTTCGTTCTTGTCGCGCGGGCAGCGCGGGAATTCTGTTGCTGCAGGCAGCGTTCGTCTCTACCGTGATGCTCATGTTCCGCGTGGTTTTCGAGTTCGACCTGTCAGGCACCGGCCTGACGGGCGCTCCCACGTGGGCCGCGTCAGTCGATTCAGCCTTGTGCACCGGCGCGCGAATCCGACCCTCCTCCTGCTGAGCAGGACCCGCGGAGGAGGGTGGTCGCTCACCGGCCCCCTCCGTGCGGGTGACAGCCGCGGAGGGCTGCCCGGAGGGTCCTGGCTCACACGAATCTTCTGACACGTAAGGACTTTTCATGGCCAAGAGCCAGTTCGTGCGGACCAAGCCGCACCTCAACATCGGGACGATGGGTCACGTCGACCACGGCAAGACCACCCTCACGGCGGCGATCACCAAGGTGCTCGCCGAGCGCGACCCGAGCGTCAACCGCTTCGTCGCGTTCGACGGGATCGACCGGGCGCCGGAGGAGGTCCAGCGCGGGATCACCATCAACATCTCGCACGTGGAGTACGAGACCGCGACCCGGCACTACGCGCACGTCGACATGCCAGGGCACGCCGACTACGTCAAGAACATGATCACCGGCGCCGCCCAGGTGGACGCCGCGATCCTGGTCGTCTCCGCGCAGGACGGCGCCATGCCGCAGACGCGCGAGCACGTGCTGCTCGCGCGCCGGGTGGGCGTGCCGTACCTGGTGGTCGCGCTGAACAAGGCGGACGCCGTCGACGACCCCGAGCTGCTCGACCTGGTCGAGCTGGAGGTCCGTGAACTCCTGTCGGAGTACGGCTTCCCGGGCGACGACGTACCGGTCGTGCGCGTCTCCGGCCTGAAGGCGCTGGAGGGCGATCCGCAGTGGACCGCCGCGATCGGCGAGCTGCTGGACGCGATCGACTCCTACGTGCCGGTACCGGACCGCGTGCTGGGCGAGCCGTTCTTGATGCCGATCGAGAACGTCCTCACCATCAGCGGCCGCGGCACGGTCGTCACCGGTGCGGTCGAGCGCGGTTCGCTGAAGCTCGGCGACACCGTCGAGGTGGTCGGGCTCGGTCCGACGGTCACCAGTACGGCGATCGGGATGGAGACGTTCGGCAAGACGCTGGAGTCCGCGGAGGCGGGCGACAACGCGGCGGTGCTGCTGCGCGGCGTGAAGCGCGACGAGGTCCGTCGCGGCCAGGTGGTGGCGTTGCCGGGCAGTGTGCGGCCGCACCGGAAGTTCCGGGCGACCCTGCACGCACTGTCCACGGCCGAGGGTGGTCGGCACACGCCCTTCGCCGCGGACTACCGCCCGCAGTTCTACTTCCGTACGACGGATGTCTCCGGCGGCATCGACCTGGGTGACATCACCCTGGTGATGCCGGGCGACACCATCGAGCTCGGAGTAGAACTCGAGAAGCCCGTAGCCATGAACGTCGGCCTCGGCTTCGCGGTCCGTGAAGGCGGCCACACCGTAGCCGCCGGCACAGTCGCTGAGCTCCTCGACTGACGCAACGGCCCTCAACCTCACTCGGTTGGGGGCCGTTGTCCTTTCCGGTGACGCAAACCAGAGGCAGTCAGTCTCCGAACAATTTCCCGACTGGAGACCGGTACGGCGCCGGCGGCGATCAGATCGTCGTAGCGGTCGCTGGGGACGTCGTAGTGGTCGCGGTCGAAGCCCCGGGCCGGGATGCCGGCAGCTTTGGCGAAGGTGTGCAGCTCTTCGTACGACTCGTCGCTGACCAAGTGGGACCAGACCCTGTCCCACGCCGGCCAGGCCGGTGGGTCGATAAGGATCATTCGCGCGCGTCCTGGGCGTCGAGCAGGTTCCGCCAGGCACGGACGAAGCGCGAGTTCACATAGGCCTTGGTCCACGAGCCGTCCTGGCGGACCGACGAGCCGACGTGGAAGCGCCGTACGCCGCTCTGGTACAGCCACGGCACGTGCTCCGGCTGCAGTCCACCGCCGGCCATCATCACGCTCGCGACCGCGGAGTCCTCCTTGGCCAGCCTGCACAGATCGTCCAGCCCGTGTCCGACTCCGATCGACGACCCAGCGGTCAGCACAGTGTCGAGACCGGGCAACGACCGCAACGCACGCCACGCCGACGCCTGCTCCAGTACGGCGTCGATCGCGCGGTGGAACGTCCACGGCGTACCGGCGAACGTGCTGACCAGAGCACCCGCCGACTCCGCATCCACCACGTTGTCGGGAGTCAGGAACCCCAGCACGAAGCCATCCGCGCCGGCGGACAGATAGGACTGCGCCATGGCGGTCAGCCGGTTCAGCTCGGCGCCGTTGATCGTGAAGGAGTCCGTCAGCCGCAGCATCACGCGCAGCGGCAGATCGGTCGACCGCCGGATCGCACTGACCGTCGACACCGACGGCGACAACCCGTCCGCCTCCATCGACGCGCACAACTCCAGCCGGTCCGCCCCACCCTCTTGCGCCGCCTCCGCATCCGCCGGATGCAGCGCAATGACCTCCAGCAACGACCCCATGCGTGCCATCATCTCGCACCCGCGGTCAGACCTCGCGGAAATAGGTGTTGCACTCCCTCAGAGTCTTCTGTATCGTTTTTCTAGAACGATTTAGAAGAACGATACAGAAGACTGCCACAGAGCGGTCCCCGGACGAGGAGGTGGAGTGATGGCAGGAGTCACGCTGAAGACCGTGGCGAAGGCCGTGGGTGTGTCGCCGTCGACCGTCTCCAACGCCTACAACAAGCCCGACCAGCTGTCCGCCGCCTTGCGCGAGCGCATCCTGAGCACCGCCCACGAGCTCGGGTACGCCGGACCGGACGCATCCGCCCGTGCGCTGCGCAGCGGCAAGGCCGGTTCGGTCGGGGTGCTCTTCACCGACAAGCTGGCGTACGCCTTCTCGGATCCGTACGCGGTCGGCTTCCTGGCCGGCCTGGCCGAGGTCGCCGAGGAGTTCGCCACCAGCCTGCTGCTGATGCCACTCAGCTCGACCGACATCACCGGCGGCAGCAACGCCGTCCAGCAGGCCGCCATCGACGCGGCCGCGATCTTCTGCGTCCCAGGTGGTCACCCGGCGCTCGACATCCTCGCCAACCGCGGCATCCCGGCGGTCTCCACCGACCGCGGCGACCACCCGGACCTGTCCTGGGTCGCCATCGACGAGGTGGAAGCGGCCGCCCAACTGGGCGAGCACCTGGCCCGGCTCGGCCACCGCGAGATCGTCGTACTGGTCGACAACGCCCAGGCGGCCGGCGGCCGGCCGGTGGAGCTGACGCTCGACGAGGTCGGGTACACCGACTGTGAGCTGCGGATTCGCGGCCTGCAGAAGGCTATGCCGGACGCTCGGCTGCGGATCGTCTCCGGCGGTCACAACGCCTTCAGCTCCGGGCTCGCCGGCGCGGAGTGGGTGCTCGACTCGCAGGACCGTCCGAGCGCGATCGTCGGACTGAGCGATGTCCAGGCGCTCGGCGTGATGGAGGCGATGAAGGTCCGCGGACTGGTCCCAGGACGGGATCTGACCGTGGCCGGCTTCGACGACATCCCGGCGGCCGGACCGGCCGGACTGACCACGGTCCACCAGCCGATCAAGGACAAAGGCCGCGCGGTCGGCCGGATCCTGCTGGACCCGGCCAGCACCGAGCGTCAGCTCCTGATGCCCACCGAGTTGGTCGTCCGCTCGAGTAGCGGACCCGCACCGAAACTCTGACAACCACACAACACACCCAGGACCCACTCGGGTTCCCGGGCTGATACCGCACGACATCCGACGGCCGACCGGTCGCCGGCCGAACCACCACGCTCTCAGAAGGGAGCAGCATCATGACGTACTTCATCGCCGGCAACACAGCAGTCGAGAACGCTCGCGCCCTGTCGCAGTCGGCGCTCCCGAACGCTCCCCAGCAGCCGTACGACGAGCCGGCCCCGCGCCGCGCCGTCACGGTCCGCACCCGGCTCAGCGCCGTACTCCGCACCGCCGCCCAGCGCGAACTCCGCCTGGCCGACCGCATCGACCCCACCTGCCCCACCACCAGCTAACCCCGGTGGCACAACCCTCCAGCTCAGTGGTTAACCCCCGAGCTGGAGGGTTGCCCACCGAGAATCTGAGGGGGCAACCCTCCAGGTGAGGGGGCAAGCACTGTGATGGGTGTTGGGAAACCCCACGTCTTACGCGAGGCGTGGGGTTTTGTCGGTTGGGTCTGGCACTCTGAAGGGCGATGAGTGAGCCAGGTGTGTTGCTGACCGCCCGGGCCATGGTCTTGCATGACCTGGCCGCGCGGGGATTCGACGATGCCGTCATGGTGTCGCTGCTCGAGGACGCGGTCGCCGGACGGCAGTGGTGGCTGGATCAGTGGCCGGACGGCGCGGAACACATCGCCGGACTGGTCGCCCAGGACGTTCAGGACCGCCTGGTCGACTCCGGTGTTCGCTGGCCCCGGTGCACCGCCTGCGACGACTTGCACGACCACGAGCTCCGGATCGAGCCGGAACTCGGCCCCGACCCGCACTGGGTCTGCGAGCGCGCCGGCATCGACGTCGCGCCCCTCGGCCACCTCACCTGACACCACCCGAACCCCCACCGGACGACACCGACCGGCTCCGCACGCGGCGCCGCACCGCACACGGCACCGCACACGGCACCGCACACGGCACCGCACCCGGCGCCGCACCCGGCGCCGGACCGGAGCGCACCGACCCTGGTTCGCGTCCGGGGGATACTTGATTGATCTACATGTAGCCAGACTACTATTGTCTGTCTACATGAAGACTCTCACCGCCCTCAGAGTGGTCGCCGGCGTGCATGCCGTCGCGATCTGCCTGCAGCCGATCCTCGCGGGCGTGTACCTGAACGGCTCCGGCCCGGCGATGCGCCTGCACGAGTCGATCGGCCTGGCACTCACCTTCACCGGCCTCATCCAGTTGCTCATAGCAACGATCTGGTGGCGGTCCGGCGGCCCGCTGATCGCACCGGCGGTGACACTGCTCATCACGCTCGGCGAGGCTCTCCAGGTCGCAATGGGGTACTCGCGCCAACTCGCCATCCACATCCCACTAGGCATCGCCCTGATCGCAGCCGCGGTCGCCTTCGCGTTCTGGACAGCGCGCCAACCGACGAGGGTGCAGGTGACGGTATGACGACCACCATCGAGCCGATCAAGACGCAGGTACGTCGGCCACGCGCGAGCCTCTGGGGACTCCGGATCACCCTCCTGCTGCACGCCGTACTCGTCGGAGCGCAACCGATCCTGGCCGGCTACTTCCTGTCCGGCAACGTCGACGCGATGAACATCCACGGCCCGATCGGGTCGACGGTCTGGATGGTCGCGATGATCCAGTTCGTCGCCGCGGCGATCTACTGGCTGGGCGGCGGCGGTCGGGTCTGGCCGACCATTCTCACCGCGGTGCTGTTCGTCGCCGAGTTCGTCCAGCTCACCTTCGGCTACCTGCAGAACTTCGCGGTCCACGTCCCACTCGGTACGGCGATCGTCATCACCGTCATCTGGATGACCGTCTGGTCGTTCCGTCCCACCGCACGCCTGAGCCGCCGGGAGGCCAAGCGATGACCCTGTCCCGCCGAGGGTTCTTGGCCGTTGGTGCGGCACTCACCCTGACCAGTTGCGGAAGCGAGGCCAAGCCCGCACAAGCCGGTGAACTCCTCCGCAGCAAGGCGCCATTGCCCGAGCCGTTCAAGGTCCCGCTGCCCATACCACCGGTGAAGAAGCCCGTCCGCACTGATGCCGCCGCCGACTACTACCGCGTCGTACAGCGCAAGGCGAGGCTGGAGATCCTCCCCGGCCTCAAGACCGAAGTGATGGGGTACGACGGCCTCCTGCCAGGACCCACGTTCGACTTACGGAGTGGGCGGACCACTGTGATCGAGCAGGTCAACGAGCTCGACTCGTCGACCGTCGTACACCTGCATGGCGGTCACACGCCGGCCACGAGCGACGGCTGGCCACTGGACCTCCTCATGCCACCGGGCGAGAGCCACGCCGGTCACCACGCCATGCCTGGTGGTGACGTGAAGACGGGCAGTCGCACGTACACGTACCCGAACACGCAGCGGGCGGCCATGCTCTGGTACCACGACCACACCATGGACTACACCGCTCCACAGGTCTATCGCGGCCTGTTCGGCGTACACATCATCCGTGATGACGAGGAAGACCGTTTGCCTTTACCTGCGGGCGATCGGGAGATCCCGCTCGTGATCGCGGACCGCGCGTTCGACGACAACGGCGCGTTCCTCTACCCGGTGGCCAAGGACGGCATCGGCGTCGAGCCGCAGTACATGGAAGGCGTCATCGGTGATGTCACGCTGGTGAACGGCGCACCGTGGCCGGTGCACGAGGTGGACGCGGTCCGCTATCGGTTGCGGATCCTGAACGCGAGCAACGCCCGCCGCTATGAGCTCGCGGTCGACAGAGGGCCGGCGAAGTTCGTCCAGATCGGCAGCGATGGTGGACTGCTGGACGCACCGGTCGAGCACAAGACCTTGGTGATCGCCCCGGCCGAGCGCTTCGACGTGATCGTGGATTTCTCGCCGTACCAGCCCGGCGATGAGGTCACGCTGGTCAACAAGCTGGACAACAACGCCAACGTCCTGCGTTTCAAGGTCGCCCGCAAGGCTGTCGACGAGAGCAGCATCCCGGCCAAACTCTCGTCGTACGCCGTACTCCCCAAGCCCGCCGGCGTCGTCCGGAGGAAGTGGCGGTTCAGCCGGGGCGACGCGGGCGAGCACAAAGGGTGGACGATCAACGGAAAGCCGTTCGACCCCGCGGTGATGCAGGCGCAGGTGAAGCTGGATCAGGACGAGATCTGGTCGTTCGTCACCGACGTCCACCACCCGGTGCACGTCCATCTCGCGCCCTTCCAGGTGCTCAGCCGCGGCGGTGGCAAGCCCGGCGGGTACGACGCCGGCTGGAAGGACACCGTCGACGTCCGGCCGGCCGAGGTCGTCGACGTCCTGGTCAGATTCACCGCCCACAAGGGTAAATACCTCATCCACTGCCACAACCTCGAACACGAGGACATGGCGATGATGGCCGGCTTCGAAACGATCTAGCGGACGCCTTGGACCAGGGCTTCGGCGGCCTTGGCGCGCAGTGCGGCGCGGTCGACGCCGGCCACCTCGAGGGCGCGGGCGACGCGGCCGCGTTCGGTGTCGAGGAGGCCGACCAGGATGCGGGTCGGGCCGATCCGGCCGGAGCCGATCTTCGGTGGCGCGTCCATCGCGCGCTTGAGCAGCAGCTTGGTCGACTCACCGATGTCCGGGTCGCGGTGCTCATCAGCTGTTGCGATCGGCAACAAGCCGATCTTGATCGCGATCCCGGCGACGGCCAGGCTGTGCTCCCACTCGCGGGTCAGCGCAGCCCGGATCGCCTCCTCGGTCAGCCCCGCCTCGGCCAGCATCCGCGCCGCGGACGTCGTTTCCGTGGCGGCCAGCGCGAGCAGCACATGCTCGGCCTCGATCGTCCGGGATCCGTCCCGGCGGGCTTCCTCGCGCGCGCCGCGGACCAGCAGCGCGCGGATGTCCTTTGCAGATTTGGACAGCTCATCGCGTCCGGGCGCATCCGACGGCATCAACGCCTCCTCAGGGGGACGCCGGCGGCGAGCAGCCGCCGGGCGTGTTTCTTGTGTACGGCCTGCCGGGTGACCCCCAGCACCTCGGCCACGTCGGACCAGCTCCAGCCGGCCCGCATCGCCTGCTCCACCTGGCTGTCCTCCAGCCGGTCGGCCAGCCGGCGCAGCGCCATCACCGCGGCCAGGCCGGCCGCGGGGTCCTCGGGATCCACCAACTCGGTCATCTAAGCAACTTAGGTTGACAACGCTTGAATGTCAACCAAGGTTGCTTAAACAGACCCCTTGACACCAGGCAGGCCGCCTTCCTATATTCAACGTATCGGTTGATCAAGGGAATGGTTGATAAAGATGACGGTTGATGACGACCAGCTCGATCGGGCCTTCACCGCACTGGGTGACCCGGTCCGGCGGGCGATGATCGCGCGACTGTCCCGCGGGCCGGCCACCGTGAACGAGCTGGCCGAACCGTTCCCGATCACCAAGCAGGCGGTGTCGCGGCACATCCAGGTGCTCGAGGCCGCCGGGCTGATCACCCGGACCCGGGAAGGGCAACGCCGTCCCTGTCACCTGGTGCCGGCCGCCCTGGAAGCCCTGACGAGCTGGATCGACGAGTACCGGCTCGAGACCGAACGCCGCTTCCGCCGAATGGAAGCACTACTGCAGAGGGAGAAAGAACGATGAGTGGCACAACCATCAACACCCCCGCCGGCACCCCGTTCGTCGAGGTGATCCGCGAGTTCGACGCCACCCCGGCGCAGCTGTTCCGGATCGTCACCGACAAGGACCTGGTCGTGCAGTGGCTCGGCCCGCGCGACCTCGACGCGACGGTCGAGAAGTACGACGTACGCCCGGGCGGGACGTACCGCTACATCCACAAGGACGACTCCGGTGAGTACGCCTTCCGTGGTGTCTTCCACACCGTGGAGCAGGACAAGGTGATCATCCAGACCTTCGAGTGGGAAGGCGCGCCGGGCGAGGTCTGCCTGGAGAAGATGACGCTCGAGCCGACCGAGAAGGGCGTCCGCCTGCACCAGCAGTCGGTGTTCCCCTCGGTCGAGAGCCGCGACCAGTCGATCGAGTACGGCATGGCGAACGGCATCAACGACTCGATGGACCGCCTGGCCGAGCTGCTCGCGAAGGAGAGCTGACATGAGCCAGGTCGTCATCGACATCTCGGTGTCGCTGGACGGCTACGTCACCGGGCCCAACGTCGGTCTCGACAACGGGCTCGGTGACGGCGGCGAGGCCTTGCACGACTGGGTCTTCCACGGCACCGACGCGGACCAGGCCATCCTGGACTCGGCCTTCGAGGCGACCGGCGCGGTCATCCAGGGCCGGAACCTGTTCGACATCATCGACGGTCCCGGCGGCTGGAACGAGGAGATGGGGTACGGCGCCAAGCCGACCGGCGAGATGAATCCGCCGATCTTCGTGGTCACCCACTCGGCCCCCGAGAAGACCCGGCTGGGCGATCGGTTCCGGTTCGTGGGCACCGTCGAGGACGCCGTCGAGCAGGCCCGTGCGGTTGCCGAGGGCAAGGATGTTGTCGTGATGGGCGGCGGTCAGGTCTGTCACGAGGTGCTCGCGTCCGGGCTGGCCGACGTACTGCGGTTGCACGTGGCAACCGTCGTACTGGGCGACGGGACGCGACTGTTCCCGGCCACCGCCGCACCTGCTGTCGGGCTGGAGCTGGTCGAGTCCGTCTCGACGCCGGCCGCGCAGCACCTCACCTATCGGGTCGTGAAGGAGAAGTAGCCATGGGCAACGTCATCGCCACGGCGGTCGTCTCGCTCGACGGGTTCGTGGCCGACACCGAGGACGGGGTCGGTCCGCTGTTCGACTGGTACAACAACGGGCCGATCGAGATCTACGGAACCGACCAGGACCGGCCGTTCCACGTGAGCCAGGCCAGCGCGGACTACATCAACTCGACCTGGCCGAACGTCAGCTCGTGCGTGATCGGCCGGCGCCTGTTCGACATCACCAACGGCTGGAACGGCGTACCCGCGGTCGGGGATCACGTCTTCGTGGTCACCCACGAGCCGCCGACCGACTGGCCGTTCCCCGACGCGCCGTTCACGTTCGTCAACGGCATCGAGGAAGCGATCGCCCAGGCCAAGGAGCACGCCGGCGACCACGACGTCTCGGTCACGGGCGGCAACCTGACCGGCCAGGCACTGGCCGCCGGTCTGGTCGACGAGATCGCGTACAACCTGGTCCCGGTGGTGTTCGGCACCGGAGTCCGCTTCTTCGGCGAGTACACCGGCGACCAGATCCTGCTGGACGACCCGAAGATCGTCGTGGGTGACCGCGTCACCCACCTGCACTACCGCGTGAGCAAAGGATGATCCGCGATCACGGTCCGGGACCCGGGCTCAACTTCGGTGAAGCCCGCGTCCTGGACAAGGGGTAGGCCGCTGGCCAGCAACTCCGCCCACCGTGCCGGAGTCGCCGTACGGACGGCCAGCGCGAAGTCCGCCGCAGCCCACTCCTTGCGCGCCCCGGCCGACAACTCCCACCAGGCGAGCTGCGCCGCGTGACCACACTGCGCCATCGCCTTCCCGCTCGACATCTCCAGCCCTGGGTTCAACCACAGCACCGGTACGCCGGGCTCCAGCGCCGGAAGCTCCTCGGGATCCTCGAAGTCGGTGCCACTCACCTGCAGATTCGCGATCTCCGCGGGGATGGCATCCACCGGTGTCGGCGGAAACACGCGTACCTCCGCGGTCACCCCGGTCATCGTGATTCCCGGCACCCCTTCAGCACGGCGCCACTCAATGCCGCGGGCGCGTTTCACGATCTTCCGGATCCGGTCGTCCTGCCAGGCGTGCATCGCCTCGGCCCACTCCCCCACATCCGCCGACCGCTCGTCCGCCAGGATCGCCAGCACCGCCCGCGCCGCCGTCTCCAACGCATCCGTCTGCGCGGGCCGCGCGTTCTTCTCGACTCGCACGACGAGGGTGAGCACCTGTTCCACGCTGCGAGTCTGCCAGGGCTGTAGGTTGACCACATGCAGCAGTACCTGGATCTTCTACGGCACGTGCTGGACAACGGGGTGCAGAAGGGCGACCGGACCGGGACGGGCACGCTGAGCGTGTTCGGCCACCAGTCGCGTTACGACCTCCGTGACGGTTTCCCGGCGGTGACGACCAAGAAGCTGCATCTGCGGTCGGTGATCGGCGAGCTGATCTGGTTCCTCAGCGGGTCGACGAACATCAAGTGGCTGCACGAGAACAACATCTCGATCTGGGACGAGTGGGCCGACGCCGACGGCGAGCTCGGCCCGGTGTACGGCTACCAGTGGCGGTCCTGGCCGACGCCGGACGGCCGGCACGTCGACCAGATCGCGGGCGTGATCGAGGCGATCAAGAACAACCCGGACTCCCGCCGGCACCTCGTGAGCGCGTGGAACGTCGCGGATGTGGACAGCATGGCGTTGCCGCCGTGTCACACCATGTTCCAGTTCTACGTCGCCGACGGCCGCCTGTCCTGCCAGCTGTACCAGCGGTCGGCCGACATCTTCCTCGGGGTCCCGTTCAACATCGCGTCGTACGCGCTGCTGACCCACATGGTCGCGCAGCAGACCGGGCTCGAGGTGGGCGACTTCGTGCACACGCTCGGCGACGCCCACCTGTACCTGAACCACCTCGACCAGGCCCGCCTGCAGCTCACCCGCGGGCCCCGGCCGCTCCCGACCCTCCAACTCGCCAAGCGCGACTCGATCGACACCTACGAGATCGCCGACGTCGAACTGGTCGGGTACGACCCGCACCCCGGGATCAAGGCGCCCATCGCCGTATGACCGTCATTCTGGTTGCCGCAGTCGGGCGGAACGGTGTGATCGGGCGGGACAACGATCTGCCCTGGCGCATCCGCGAGGACCTGCAGCACTTCAAGCAGCTCACTCTCGGCCACACCCTCGTGATGGGCCGCAAGACCTACGACTCGATCGGCCGGCCGCTCCCAGGCCGCCGTACGGTCGTCGTCACCCGCCAGCCGGACTGGTCCGCCGACGGCGTCGAGGTCGTCCACACCCTCGAAGAGGCGCTCAAGTACGAAGGTGACCTCTACGTGGCCGGCGGCGGCGAGATCTACCGCCAGGCCCTCCCGTACGCCGACCGCCTCGAACTCACCGAGGTCGACCAGTCCCCCACCGGCGACGTCACCTTCCCCGAACTCACCCCGGCCGACTGGACCGAAACCGCCCGCGACCAGCACGACGGGTTCACGTTCGTCACCTTCCGCCGCAGCTAACAACGAGTAGCTAACGACCTGACCAGTTCGACCGGGAACCGCGTAGATTGTGTGCGCGTCACGGAGGTGACAGCGCGCGGGCGAGGGGACGCCTCGCGAAGGCCACCGGAGGGGAACCACGATGACCGAAGCAGACAACACAGCAGGTGCGGGAGCGGCCGCGCAGCCGGCGGTGTCGCCGTTGCAGCCGCCGACCGCGACGGCTCCGGGACTGATACTGACCGCTCCGCCACCGTCACAGCCCGTCGCCGCGACGGCCGCTCCGAGTCTGGCACCGGCCGTGGACGCGGCGGCCCTGCCGGCCCTCGACGCGAAGGTGGACACCTTCCTGACCTCCCTGATGGCGGCCGAGCCGCGGTCGCCGGAGTTCGCGGCCAAGGCCAGTGACGTCCGGAGCATGGGCGACGTCGACATCCGCGCCGCCGCGGACAGCTCGAACCGCCTGCTCAAGGCACCGGTACGGGCGCTGCAGGAGGGCGGCCTGTCCGAGGGGTCGACCGTTGGCAAGACCCTGCTCGACCTTCGCCGTACGGTCGAGGACCTGGACCCGAAGGAAGCCGCCGGGCCGAAGAAGCTGCTCGGGATGATCCCGTTCGGGAACAAGATCGAGGACTACTTCCGCAAGTACCAGAGCGCGCAGAGCCACCTCGATGGCATCCTGCACGCGCTGCGCAACGGCCAGGACGAGCTCGGCAAGGACAACGCCGCGCTGAACCTGGAGAAGCAGAACCTCTGGGACGCGATGACCCGGCTGAACCAGTACGTGTACGTCGCCGAGCGGCTCGACGCCCGGCTGTCCGCGGCGATCGCCGAGCTGGACGTGACCAACCCGGACAAGGCGAAGGCGTTCCGCGAGGACGTGCTGTTCTACGTCCGGCAGAAGCACCAAGACCTGCTCACCCAGCTGGCCGTGTCGATCCAGAACTACCTGGCCATCGACATCGTGATCAAGAACAACATCGAGCTGATCAAGGGCGTCGACCGCGCGTCGACCACCACGGTCTCGGCGCTGCGTACGGCGGTCATCGTCGCGCAGGCCCTCAGCAACCAGAAGCTCGTGCTGGACCAGATCAGCGCGCTGAACACGACCACCAGCAACATGATCGAGCGCACCTCGCAGATGCTGAAGGACAACTCGGTGGCGATCCAGCAGCAGGCCGCGTCGGCGACGATCGGGCTGCCGCAGCTGCAGGCGGCGTTCGCGAACATCTACGCGACCATGGACGCGATCGACACGTTCAAGGTGGAGGCGCTGGATAACATGGCCGCCACCATCGGCACGTTGGAGACCGAGGTGACCAAGTCCCGCAGCTACCTGGACCGGGTCGCCCAGCAGGACCAGCGCGTCGTTCACGGCAGCCTCGACCTCGACCTGGGTCGCTGAGGCAGGACGTTGGCTGGGGGACGGGGACTGCATGGCATTCGGTGACTTCCTTGCGCGGCTGACCGGCCGCAAGGCGGAGCCCGAGCCTGCCCCGACCCCTCGCGCACCGACGACCGACGACCTACTGGCGGCGCTGGTTCGGGTCGAGCAGCTTGTCGCGGACGGCGCCGTACCGGCCGTGGTCGCGTCACGGGTCAACCGGGTGGTCCGGACCGTGCGGGACACGATTCCGCGGCTCGGGAACCTCGGTGGCAGCGCCCAGGCGTACTCCGTGATGGCGACGGCGACCGACTACCTGCCGGAGGCGATCGGCGGGTATCTGCGGCTGCCACGGCAGTGGGCGGACACGCGGCCGGTGGACCGGGGCAAGACGTCGCTGATGATCCTGATCGACCAGTTGGACCTCTTGGCCGCAACGATGGACAAAGTGTTCGACGCGGTCAACCGGGCCGACGCGGCGGCGCTGATCGCCCACGGCCGATTCCTGCAGGAGAAGTTCGGCACCGGGTCGACCGGTGGAGCGTTGGCCCTCGGCCCGACGGAATCGACACCACCACCGGACACCGGACCACTGCAACCACCACCTGGACGAGGAGGGGCATGAGCGGCGAGGGGGGCAAGTCACTGCAGCAGGCGCTCGCCGAGCTGCTGACCGTCGCCGCGCGCGCCGGTGTCGCGGAGGACCGTGCCCGCACGGAAGCGCTCTCGCTGGCCGCCGCGTTGGCGGAGTCCGCTCCCAGCGCGCCCGTGGACTGGGCGAAGGCCAACCCCGGCGCGACCACGCAGGACTTCTTCGACAGCGCCGTTCGCGGTCGTCGCTGGCGAGGTGCACCGACCGCGGTGCTGAGTGAACTGATCGCCGAGGGGTCGGCCGAGAAGGTCGCCTATGCCGAGGCGCTCGCCGAGGTGGCGTCGGCGGCCTGCACGCTCGGCGAACCGACGATGCGGGTCATCGGCAACGCGTCTGTTGCTGCGGCCGCCCAACTGCAGGCGGCGGGCGCCCGGCCTCTTCAGGTCGGGGCGACGCCGGTGCAGGCCGGGTCAACGCCGGCGCTCCCGGCGACGTCGGCCGCCGAGGCCGGGCAGGCGGAGCCGGCCGCAGCCGCCGAGGCCGTTGAGGCAGAGCCGGCGAAGACGGTTGAGGAGTTGCTGGCCGACCTCGATGAGCTGACCGGGCTGGCACGGGTAAAGCGCGAAGTGCACCGGCAGGTCGCCGTACTGCGGGTGGAGAAACTGCGGACCGAGGCCGGGTTGAAGAGCCCGACGATCACGCGGCATCTGGTGTTCGTGGGGAATCCGGGCACCGGCAAGACCACGGTGGCGCGGCTGGTGAGCGGGATCTACAAGGCGCTCGGGCTGCTGTCGAAGGGACAGCTCGTCGAGGTCGACCGGTCCGAACTGGTCGCCGGGTATCTCGGCCAGACCGCGACGAAGACCGCCGACGTGGTCGCGTCCGCGGCCGGCGGGGTGCTGTTCATCGACGAGGCGTACAGCCTGACCTCCGGTGACAACGGCGCCGACCAGTACGGGCGCGAAGCCGTCGACACGCTGGTCAAGGAAATGGAGGACCGGCGCGACGACCTGGTCGTGATCGTTGCCGGGTACCCCGAGCCGATGGAGGCGTTCATCGCCGCGAACCCGGGCCTGGCCAGCCGATTCCGGACCACGATCGGGTTCGAGAACTACACCGACGACGAACTCACCGACATCCTCACCGGCCTCGCCGAGGCCGCCGACTACGAGCTGGTCCCGGAAGCCCTCGAGAAGTTCCGGGAGATCCTGGCCACGACGCCGCGGGACAGCTCGTTCGGCAACGGACGATTCGCCCGGAACGCGCTCGAAGCCGCGATCGGCAGGCACGCCTGGCGGCTCCGCGACGTGACGGCACCGACGAAGGACCAACTGCGTCAGATCCTCGCGGAAGACCTGACCGACGACCCCGAGCCGCCACCCGAGGCCAAGCCCGAGCCGCCAGGGGAGTCCGAGGAACCAGACCAGTCCGAGCAAGGAGACGAGGCGTGACCCAAACACAGAGTGCGCCGCCCGCGACCTGGTCGCCACCGGCGCAGCAACCCAGCAACGGCACGCAGCAGGTGCCGGCCAAGCGGACGCGCAGCCCGCGGACCGCGGTCGCAGCCTGGTTCGAAGGCACTCCAGGCCGGATGCGCGCCTTCCTGCTTGTCGCCGCGGCGATGAGCGTGATCTTCGGCCTGGCCGCCGCTCAGGGCTTCCGTCAGTCCGACGGGGCCCTCGAGCGCGCCGAGGCCAACACCGCCCAACTGGTCCGGATCCAGGCGATCCACACCAACCTGGTCAGCGCCAACGCCGACGCGACCAACGCCTTCCTCGTCGGCGGTCTCGAGCCGCCGGAACAGCGTCAGCACTTCGTCGACTCGCTGGCCAACGCCGCTGCATTGATCACGGAGGCGGCCACCGCGCAGCCGGCCGACCAGGAGGCGCTGGGAGCGCTCAACCAGACCTTGATCACGTACGAAGGTCTGATCGAGCAGGCCCGCGCGAACAACCGGCAGGGTCTCCCGATCGGATCGCAGTACCTGAAGGACGCGAACGCCGTACTGCAGAACGACTCGCTCCCACTGGTGAAGGCGTTGGTGCAAGCCAACGAGGAACGGGTCAACACCGAGTTCGACGGCGTCGGGAAAGGCACGATCTGGGTCGTCGTGAGCGGGCTGCTCGCGCTGGTGGTGTTCGTGATCACGCTCCGCTGGCTGGCCCGCCGTACCCACCGCTACGTCAACGTCCCGATCGCGGCCGGCGCCTTGCTCGTCCTGCTGACCACGATCGTCGGCGGGGTCGCGCTGTCCAGCGCCGCCGGCAAGGCGTCCGACACGGGCGACAATGCGTACGCCAAGACCCTGGCGTTGTCGCGGGCCCGGATCGCGGCGTACGACGCCAGGTCGAACGAGAGCCTCACCTTGATCGCGCGCGGTTCGGGCGACGCCTTCGACAAGGCCTACAACGACGCCGCCGCGGTGGTCGACGACCAACTCGGCAAGGCCTCGGGTACGACGGATGGCCTGCAGGACCGCTGGTCCGCGTACAAGATCGTCCACGGCCAGGTCCGCAAGGCAGACACCGGTGGCGACTGGGACGGCGCCGTTGCCTTGGCCGTCGGCAGTGAGCAGAGCCAGAACGACTCCGTGGACAAGTTCACCGACTTCGACAAGAGCTCGGCCGACCAGCTGCAGACCACGAGTGATGCGGTCAGCGACGAACTGACCGACGCCCGCGACGGCCTCCCGCCGATCGGCTGGCTCGGCCTCCCGATCGGCATCGTCGCCGCCCTCCTGGTGGCCTGGGGCATGTCACAGCGACTGGGGGAATACCGATGAAGAAGCTCATCCCGATCGCCGCCGCGGCCGCCCTGCTGCTGACCGCCTGCGGCTCCGGCAACTACGCCGCCACCGAGATCCCCGCCAAGCCGCAGCCCACCGTGACGTCGGCGGCACCGCCGGCCGCCCAGCCCAACTGCGGAAACCCGTTGGCGTCGTACGCGCCCGACGGGCCGCTGCCCGCCCCTGGAGCGATGCCGGCCGGCACCACGATGGCCAAGATCAAGGACCGTGGCCGGCTGATCGCCGGAGTCTCCGCGGACAGCTTCAACCTCGGAGCGCGGGACCCGATCACCGGCCAGATCCGGGGCTTCGACATCGACATGGTCAAGGCCGTCGCGGCGGCGATCTTCGGCACCGACAAGGGGCACCTCGAGCTGCGGGTGATCTCCAGCCCGCAGCGGATCCCCACCCTGCAGGCCGGCTCGGTCGATATCGTCGCGCGGAACATGACCATCAACTGCGCCCGGTGGCAGCAGATCGCCTTCTCCGCCGAGTACTACCGGTCCGGCCAGAAGACCCTGGTGCAGAGCGACTCCACGGCGAAGACGGTGGCCGATCTGTCCGGCAAGACGATCTGCGCCCCAGCCGGGTCGACCAGCCTGGACAACCTGAAGAAGGCGAACCCGGCGGTCAAGCCGATCACCGCCGACACCGACACCGGCTGTCTGGTGCTGTTCCAGCAGGGCAAGGCGGACGGCATCAGCGGTGACGACACGGTACTGGCCGGCGATGTCGCGCAGGACCCGTACGCGAAGGTGCTCGACGAGAGGTTCAGCGAGGAGCCGTACGGCCTCGGGATCCCGAAGCAGAACGTGGATTTCGTGAAGTTCGTGAACGGCGTGCTCGCGCAGATGAAGGAGAACGGCACCTGGATGACGTCGTACAACACGTGGCTCAAGCCCGCGCTGGGTGAGCTGAAGGCTCCGCCGACGGCTGTGTACGGCCGGTGAATCGATGACCGTTCGTACGCCGACGGCGAGTGCTCCGGCGCCGCCGGGGAGGATGGGGAGCAGCGTTCCGGCTTCGGAGCTGCTGTCCTTCCTTGATGCGTTGGGGACTTGGCGGGATCGGCGGAAGGCTGAGCTCGACGAGTTGGATCAGGCTGCGTTGCACGCGCCGGATGCGGATGCTTTGAGTGCGGACGTCGTACTGAGCATGGCGGTGTGGAAGGCCGTGTCGGATCGGTACGAGTTGATCCTGGTGACCTGGGACTCCGGGCGGGTCGGGACGAAGGAGACCGAGCGGATCTCGACCTTGATCTGGGGCGGCCTGGACACCGGCGGCGCCGGCGGGTCGCTCGCGGTTTCGTTGCCTGAGGCATGCAAGTTGTCGGATGCGCTCGCGTCGAGCCTGCGGGCGAAGCTGGCACTGGAGCCGGGCGACGCCGACCTCGCCGCCCACCTGCGGCAGCTGCGCGCTCAGGTCGAGCGGATCAGCGACCTGGTCAAGCAAGAGCCGGCAACCGTCCGCAACGCGGCGCTCGCCGAGCACCACGACCTCGATCGCCGCGTCATCGATCTGACCGACCGCAACAAGCGCGGCGCGGACATCGGCGGGCTGATCGGTCCGCTCGAGATCGACGCGGCCCGGACCGAGCGCGACCTGATCGTCGGCGCCGCGACCCGCAAGGAGCGCGCGGCCGACGTAGCCCGCGCGCGATCCCTGCGCGGTGAACTGGAAGCGCAGGGCACCGCGGTCCGCGCCCTCGCCGACAAGGCGGTCGCCGCGGTCACACCCGCCCCGCGGCTCGCCGTACCCGATGTGACCGCACTCGGCCCGGTGCCGAACACCCCGGCCGAGCTGGAGAAGTACCTGACCCGGCTGGACGCCGTACGGCGGGCGCTGGGTCAGGCGCAGGCGGCGTACGGCGCCGCACTCGAACGCCGGGACGAGCTGGCCGCCCGGCTGGACGCGTACCAGGTGAAGGCGAACAGTGTTGCCCGAGGCAATGAAGATCTCGCGGAGCTGTACCGGCGGGGCCGCCAGGTGATCGCGGCGGAGCCGGTCGACACGCTCCGGCTCGGCGCACTCGTGACGGCGTACCAGGCCTACCTGGAAGCCACAGGAGGGACGAAATGACGACCACCGCCTGCACCCAGCCCGGCTGCACGGGGACGATCCTGGACGGGTACTGCGACGTCTGCGGCTCACCCGCGGCAGCAGCGCCCGCCGCGTCGGCTGCCCCATCGACCGGCGCCTGTAACCAGCCCGGCTGCACCGGCACCTTCGTCGACGGGTACTGCGACGTCTGCGGCTCCCCCGCGCCCGACGGCACCACGAGCCCGTCGGCCGTCTCCGGCGCCCCGGCCGTGACCAGCGACCCCGACCCGATCAGTACGCCGTCGACCGTGTCCCGCGCGTCGAACCGGCTCGCGTCGACACCACTCGGTTCCGCCCGGGCAGCCCAGGCCGGGTCGAAGCTGACCCGCAAGCTCGGGACGTCGTCCACCCGGTTGCGCGGAGCGCGGCTCGGCGCCGGGCTGACGCACGTACCGACGATCCCCGCGATCGACGCGAGCAAGGCGATCCTGGCCAACCCGATGGTGCCCGAGGACCGCCGGAATTGCCCGAACTGCGGCAACCCGGTCGGCCGCTCCCGCGGTGGTGAGCCAGGCCGGACCGAGGGCTTCTGCCCGAAGTGCCGCAACCGGTTCTCGTTCTCGCCGAAGCTGCAAGCGGGTGACCTGGTCGGCGGTCAGTACCAGGTGGCCGGCTGCCTGGCGCACGGTGGTTTCGGCTGGATCTACCTGGCCCGGGACAAGAATGTGTCCGACCGGTGGGTGGTACTGAAGGGCCTGCTGAACTCCGAGGACCCCGACGCCGTCGCGGCCGCGATCGCTGAGCAGCAGTTCCTGGCCCGGGTCGAGCACCCGCTGATCGTCGAGATCTACAACTTCGTCACCCACGACGGCGCCGGCTACATCGTGATGGAGTACGTCGGCGGCACCTCGCTGAAGACGTTGCTCAAGCAACGGATGGCCGCGAACAACGGCCAGTACGACGCGCTGCCGATCGACCAGGCGATCGCGTACCTCCTGGAGATCCTGCCGGCCTTCTCGTACCTGCACGACCTCGGCCTGGTGTACTGCGACTTCAAGCCGGACAACATCATCCAGGTCGGTGACGCGGTCAAGCTGATCGACCTGGGTGGCGTCCGGCGGATCGACGACCTGGACTCCGCGATCTACGGGACGGTCGGCTTCCAGGCCCCCGAGGTGGCCGAGGTCGGCCCGTCGATCGCCTCCGACATCTACACCCTCGGCCGGACACTGTGCGTGCTGGCGATGGAGTTCCGGGGCTACCAGTCCCGGTACGTCGACTCGCTGCCGCCGGTGAACGAAGTACCGCTGTTCCAGAAGTACGACTCGGTGTACCGCCTGCTGACCAAGGCCTGCGCGAAGGACCCGGCGGACCGGTTCCAGACCGCGGACGAGTTCCGCGTGCAGCTTCTCGGCGTACTGCGTGAGGTCGTCGCGGAGAAGCAGGGCACCAAGGCGGCCCAGCACTCCGCGTCGTCGCTGCTGTTCGGTACTCCGGGTGACAAGGCATCCGGACTGGGTGACACGACCGCACCGTGGCAGCAGCTGCCTTCGCTCGCGCCGGACGACAGCGACAAGATGGCCGGCTGGCTGAAGACCGTCAGCGTGCCGGACCCCGCCAAGCGGCTAGAGTTGCTGGTCGACGCGCCAGAGCAGTCTCCGCAGACCCTGCTGGAGGTCGCGGAGGCCGCACTCGAGGTTGGCGAATCCCGCTACGAGATGGTCGACACCGCGGTGACCGACCTGCTCGCGGCGGACCCGTGGGAGTGGCGGGCCGTCTGGATGGCCGGACTGGTCGCGCTTGCCCGTGGCGACTCGGCTGCCGCGCAGTCCGCCTTCAACGCCGTCTATGGCCAGGTCCCGGGTGAGCTGGCGCCGAAGCTCGCGCTGGGGATCGCCTGTGAGCTGAGCAACGAGTTCGACGTTGCCGAGGGCCTCTATCTCACCTGTGCCCGGACCGACGCCAACTACATCGCCCCGTCGGCGTTCGGTCTGGCCGCCATCCGCACGCAGCGCAACGACCTCGACGGCGCCCTCGCCGCACTCGACCTGGTGCCGCGCACCAGCGGCTCGTACGTGCGGGCTCGTCGCCAGCGAGCCGGACTCCTGGCAGGATCGGGCCGTGGCCTTCCCGCGCTCGCCCAGGCGATGAACAGCATCGAGTCGCTGACCATCGACCCGGTCGACCGGGCCAACCTGGCCGCGGACGTGTTCCGGACCGCGCTGGCCGAGGTCCAGCAGTCCGGTCCGCAGAAGGAGCTGCGGATCGACGGCCGGGAGGCCACCGAGCCGGCCCTGCGGGACGGGCTCGAGGCCACCTACCGGCAGCTGGCCGACCAGGCCGGGAGCCGGCCGGAACGGATCGCCCTGGTCGACCAGGCCAACGAAGTTCGAGGATGGACGTTGCGATGACGAGTACGACCCAGACGGTCTGCCCCAGCTGCGGGGGGCCGGTCTCCGAGTCCGATCGCTTCTGCGAGGCCTGCGGCGCCGAGCTCAACCCGGGCAGCGCCACGCCCAGCACACCTGCCTTGGACACGGACACCGAGCCGACGATCGAGATCAACACCGGCGCCAGTCCGGTCGCGGGCCCGTGCCAGTCCTGTGGCGGTGTGATCGGCGCGGAGGGCTACTGCGAGACCTGCGGCACCAAGGCCGCCAAGGTCCGCGATCACTTCAGCGAGCAGCCCTCGCCGTGGGTCGCCGGCGTGTGCGACCGGGGTATCCGGCACAGCCGCAATGAGGACGCCATGGCGATCGCTGCGGACACTGAGCCGGGCAGCCGGGCGCTAGTGGTCGTCTGCGACGGCGTCAGCTCGTCACTGGACTCGGATGTCGCTTCGCTGGCCGCGGCCCGCGCGGCTCGCGACGTACTGACCGCTGGGCACGCGCTGGGCATGGGCACCGAGTCGTCCCGGGGCAGTGCGATCGTGGCCCGGCTCAAGGCGGCTGCCGACGCGGCCAATGACGCTGTCATCGACAACACGAGTCCGGACAGTCCCAACCCGGCGTCGTGCACGTTCGTGGCGACGGTCTTGGAAGACGGTCTGCTCGTGGCGGGCAACGTCGGGGACAGTCGCGCGTACTGGTTCCCGGACGACGCCGAGGCTGTCGCACTCACCGTGGACGACTCCTGGGCCGCGGAGCTCATCGCGACCGGCATCTCGCGGGCGGAGGCGGAGTCCGGTCCGCACGCACACGCGATCACCCGCTGGCTCGGCAAGGACGCTCCGGACCACACGCCGCGTACGACGACAGTCCACGTGACCGGTCCCGGCTGGGTCGTGGTCTGCTCGGACGGACTGTGGAACTACTGCTCCGAGGCGGCACCGCTGGCCGACCTCGTACGTCAGACCGCTGCGGCGAACGGTGGCGAGCCCAAAGCCACCGCGTCCGCCCTGGTCGACTGGGCCAACGCCCAGGGCGGTCAGGACAACATCACCGTCGCGCTGGCGCGAATCTAAGGAGAGGGACCCGAGATGGCCGACTTCACCGCCTCCGTCTACCAGAACGAATTCCTGCCCGACGGCGGAACCGATGTGCACGCCATCGTCACGGTGAACTGCAGCGGCGCCGGCGCGGCCGGACAGTCCGGCAGCGGTGACGCGGGCGAGATCATCATCGTCGACACGTCGGGCTCGATGGGCAAGGACGGGGTCCGGGCCGCCGCGTTCGCCGCGCAGACCGCGCTCGACCAGATCCTCGACGGGGTCTGGTTCGCGGTGATCTCCGGCAACGACCGTGCCCAGCTGGCGTTCCCGCCGTCGCCGGAACCGGTGATGGTGCGGATGGACCAGTTCACCCGGCAGGCGGCCAAGGACGCGGTGGCCCGCTTCTACGCCGACGGCGGCACCGCGATGGGCACCTGGCTGCGGCTCGCCTCGCGGGTGTTCGCGACCGTGCCGTCGCTGACCCAGAAGCACGCCATCCTGCTCACCGACGGCGAGAACCAGCACGAAACGCCCGAGGTGCTGACCCAGACCATCCAGGCCGTCACCGGTCAGTTCCAGTGCGACTGCCGCGGTGTCGGCGTGGCCTGGCAGGTCGACGAGGTACGGCGGATCGCGCAGGCGCTGCTCGGTACGGTCGACATCATCCCGGCCCCGGACCAGCTGGCGGCCGAGTTCTCCAAGCTGATCCAGAACGCGATGAGCCGCGGTGTCGCGCAAGCCGACCTCCGGGTCTGGGCGCCGCAGGGTGCCGAGGTGCTGTTCGTCCGCCAGGTCGCTCCCACGGTCGAGGACCTGACCACCCGACGTACGGCGATCAACGCGCTCACCGGCTCGTACCCGACCGGCTCGTGGGGTGACGAGTCCCGCGACTACCACGTGGCGATCCGCCTTGCCGCCAAGGGCGTCGGGCAGGAGCAGCTCGCCGCCCGGGTGCAGCTGGTGCTCGGCGACGACGTGGTCGCGCAGGGCCTGGTCAAGGCGCTGTGGTCCGCCGACGAGGCGCTGACCACGCGGATCAGCCCGGAGGTCGCGCACTACACCGGGCAGACCGAGCTGGCCGAGGCGATCCAGGAGGGCCTGGCCGCGAAGGCCGCGGGCGACACCGCGACGGCGACCACGAAGCTCGGCCGCGCGGTCCAGCTCGCCGCCCAGACCGGCAACGAGGAGGCCACCACCCGGCTGCGCAAGGTCGTCGACATCGACGACCAGGACACGGGTACGGTGCGGCTCAAGCGGACGGTCGAGAAGGCCGACGAGATGGCGCTCGACACGGCCTCCACCAAGACCACCCGGGTGAAGAAATGACGACAGTCAGCTGTCCTAGCGGGCACCCGTCCGTCTCGACCGACTACTGCGACGTCTGCGGGCTGCCGATCGGCGCCGCGGCGGGTGCGCCGGCCGCCGCGCAGGTGCCTGCCCCGGCCGTCGCGGCGCCGGCACCCGCACCCGCGGCCCAGACGTGCCCGAACTGTTCGGAGCCGGCGGCCACGGACGCCCTCTTCTGTGAGAACTGCGGCTACGACTTCACCACCGGCACCATGCCGCGGGCGGCTTCGTCCCTCGACCTGTCCACTCCACCGCCGGTGCCGCCCGCGCCGACCGCGGTTGCCGACTGGGTGGTCGAACGCTGGGTCGACCCCGACTGGTACGCCGTGCAGCAGAGCGACGACCCGTGTCCGTCGCCGGGCCTGCCGGCGGTGATCCCGCTGGTCGAGAAGAGCGTGCTGATCGGGCGCCCGTCCCGCAGCCGCAACATCTCCCCCGAGATCGACTGCGGCGACGACACCGGCGTGAGCCGGCGCCAGGCGCAGCTCACCACGGACGGCCAGCGCTGGTGGGTCGAGGACCTGCAGTCCTCCAACGGCACGTACGTCGCTCCCGCGGCCGGACCGCTCCCCGAGGACCCGATCATCCCCGGCCAGCGCCAGGAGCTGAACCCGGACGACCGCGTCTACGTCGGCGCCTGGACCCGCCTGGTCGTCCGCAAGGCCACCCCGGAAGAACAAGCCGGCCAGGCCTGATCTTTCAAGGCACCAGGACGAGTTTGCCGCGGACGCCTCCGGCCTGGAGCAGGTCGACGGCGTCCGCCGCCTCCGTCAGCGCGAGGGTCTTGGCGACGGTCGCGGTGAGGTGACCGGCCGCCGCAGCGCGGGCGAGGTGATCCAGCGTGCGTCCGTCGGGCTCGGCACGGACGATCCTGGGATCGATGCCCCGGTCCGCGGTGAACTGACCGCCCGGAACCCAGAACTCCGGCACGGTCGTCACGTAGCTCCCGCCGTCGCGCACCGCTGCAAACGCCGCACGAGCTCGCGGACCACCGACCACGTCGAGAGCGGCATCGGCCGACCCCGGCGCCGGCTCCTCTCCCCGATCCGGGGTGAGCACGGTGATTCCGCGCGAGACGGCGAGCTCAGCAGCGAACCGGCCGACCGCACCGCGCGGCCCGTTGACCAGCAGCGTGGTGCCCGGTGCGAGGTCGAGGAGCTCCAGCGCCTGGTACGCGGTCAGTCCGGCGAGCGGCAGCGTGGCCGCCTCGGTCCAGTCGAGGTTCGCGGGCGCCGCCGCCACCTGTGCGGCGGGCAGCGTCACGTACTCGGCGAACCCACCAACCTGCGTCCGCGAGTGACCGGTACTCGCGATCACCGCAGCCCCCGCCACCCAGTCCCCACCCTCGACCACGCCGGCCACGTCGTACCCAGGTACGAGCGGCAGCCGGAGTTCGTCGTACCAGCGGTAGTTGCCGGCCACCATGCCGAGGTCGGCGGGGTTGACCGCCGCGGCCATCACCTTGATCAGGACCTCGCCGTCAGCGGGTTCCTTCACCGGCAGGGTGTGCGGCCGCAGCCGTGCTCCGGGGCCGACCTGATCGGTTGCCATCGCGCGCATCGTCGTCATGATCCCGACCGTAGGCAGCATCCGGCCGCTGGTCGTTGATCGAGATCAATCGCCGCCGGATCCGGCTGAGGGCTTCCGGCGTGATCCCGACGTAGGACGCGATGTGGCGCTGCGTGAGCCGGGTGGCGAGGTCCTCGTGGCCGGCCAGGAACAGCCGGTACCGCTCGGCCGCGTCGGCGAGCAGCAGTTCGGTCTGCCGCTGCTCGACGCGCAGGTACAGCGCCTCGGTCAGCCTGGCGACGAGTTGTCGCCAGCCCGAGCTCGCCGCGACCATCGCGTCGTACGCCGACCGCGGAGCGACCATCAGATCGGCGGGCTCGAGCGCCTCGATCGTCACCTGCGAGGTCTCCCGGCGCAGCACCGCGCTGTAGGCGCAGACGAGCTCACCCTCGGCGCGGAACGCGAGCGTACGGTCGGTGCCCGCGGCGTCGGTCTGGTACAGCCGGAAGAGCCCGCGCTCGACGAACCCGACGCGCTCCGGCCGGTCACCGGCCCGGACCAGCAACTCGCCGCGCTCGACCCGGGCCGGCCGGAACAGCGCGCGGCCACGATCGGCATCGACCTCGGGGAGCCGAGCCAGGAAGCGGTCGAAGTGGCTGGTCACCTGACCATTGTCCCCGCTCAAACTCGTTGGTTATTGCGGAAGGAAGCTCGCCGCAATAGTTCCTACCGTGAAGACATGACAACGAACACGGACATCAGGCCCTTCCGGATCGAGATCCCGCAGGCGGAGGTGGACGACCTCAAGGCCCGGCTGGCCGGTGCGCGCTGGCCGGCCACGCCGGCCGTGGACGACTGGAGCCGCGGCGTTCCGGTCTCCTACCTGCGCGACTTGGCCGGGTACTGGGCCGACAGCTACGACTGGCGGGCCGCGGAGGCCGCGCTGAACGAGATCCCGCAGTTCATGACCGAGATCAACGGTCAGCGGATCCATTTCTTCCACCAGCGGTCGGCGTCGCCGGATGCGCTCCCGCTGATCCTGACGCACGGGTGGCCGGGGTCGCCGGTGGAGTTCCAGCAGGTGATCGGGCGGCTGACCGATCCGGTCGCGTACGGCGGTGACGCGGCCGACGCGTTCCACGTCGTCGTACCGTCGCTGCCTGGGTACGGGTTCTCCACGCCGCTCGGGCCGAACGGGTTCAACCTGTTCGGGGTCGCGCAGATGTGGGCCGAGTTGATGAACCGGCTCGGGTACGAGCGGTACGCCGCGCACGGTACGGACGCGGGATCCGGTGTCGCGGGGATGCTGCCGATGGTGGATCCGGCTCACGTGGTCGGCGTACATCTGGCAGGGGTGAGTGCCGGGGCGCCGTTCGGGGACCCGATTCCGCTGGAGGGGTTGTCTGAGTCGGATCGGGCCCGGGCGGAGCGGTTCAACAAGTCGCTCGATGACGGCTTCGGGTACTTCTTCCTGCAGGCGACGCGGCCGCAGACGCTGGCGTACTCACTCAACGACTCGCCGATCGGGCAGTTGGCCTGGATCGTGGAGAAGTTCGCGGAGTGGACCGACCCGATCCACAAGCTGCCCGAGGAGGCGGTCGACCGCGACCAGTTGCTCACCAACGTCAGCCTCTACTGGTTCACCGGCTCCGGTGCGTCGACGGCACACTCGGTGTACGACGGCGTCCAGGCCTGGAAGGCGATGCTCGCGCACCAGAGCGACGGCGAAGGCTGGGGAGACCAGCAAGTCAGCGGGCCGCCCACCGGTGTCGCCGTCTTCGGCGCCGAGACCGCGATCCGCAGTATCGCGGACCCGGCCGGGAAGATGAGCCACTGGAAGGAGTACGACCGCGGCGGTCACTTCGCCGCGATGGAGGTGCCGGAGCTGCTCACCGGCGACCTGCGAACCTTCTTCAAGCCACTGCGGTAGGACCTCCGTTGCCGGGCTGGGGCTCATGCGTCCAGCTCGGCGACGGCCTGAAGCAGAGCCATTCGATCACGGTCGACCCGACCACGATCGGGACCGCCCACGCCCACGGCTGATGCGGCAGGCTGACGATCGCAATCGCTGTCCACAAGGCGATCCAGCCCCCGCCGTACCCGCGCAGGACGCCGCGGTACCACAGACCACCGGGCGCTTCCGCGGCCCGCTGGCCCAGATACACGAACAGGTACGACGCGATCGTGATCGGCCAGAAGAACCACAGCCGCGCCCAGTCGTACGGGACCATCACCAGAGCGGTCAGGCAGACCAGCGCGATGGCCCAGTGGTAGACCTCGCCGGCCCAGTTCAGCCCGCGCCGATGCAAGGTCATGACGATCGCCAGCGGCCCGAACACCACCGCCAGGATTCCTGCCACCACATGCAGGATCAGCGCGATGTCACGCATCGCCGGTCCTCTCCCCGCACTCCCCGCTCCCCCCGGAGCACTCTGACATGTCAGGGAGCATAAGGGTCGAAGCAGCTACAGTCTCCCCCTCGGCGCGCCCACTTGGGCACGCCGAGGGAGGTGCTCAGCTCTCCGGGAAGGACAGCACCCGGCGGACTGCGAAGTTCCGATACCCCTGGCGTTCGAAGCTCTTCGCCATCGGCACGTTGCCGAAGTCGGTGTCGGCCCTGATCTGCTCGGCGCCGGTCTCCGCGAGCATGTGGGTGATCTCGGCCAGCAGGTCGTCGATGTACCGGTGTCCGCGGTGCTCGGGCAGGACGCCCAGGTACCCGACCACCGGCCCGCCGGCGTTGGCCGACGGGATCGCGAACCCGATCAGCTTCCCGTCGGCGTCGTACGCGAGCCGCCACCAAGCCCGGTCGCCCGGCATCGACTTGTAGATGTCCAGCTCCTCGCGGGCCGCGCCCTCAACCCCGAGCCGCGCGATCTCCCGCGCCGTGCCGGCGTCCAGGCTGCCTTGGCTGACCTGGCTGAAGACGTCTACGAACGCCTCGTCGTCGGCCGGCTCGAACCGCAGCCGCGTGGACCGCGGTGGGAGGCCGTACGCCGGCTTCCACTCGTACCGCAGCCGGTCGGTGATCTGGGTCAGCCCCGCGGCCGCGGCCGCCTGCCGACGCGGCTCGAGTGCGGCGACCACGTCCGGGTTGTCCTGCCAGTCGCTGTCCAGGAAGGAGTGGTACTCCGGCGGCTCGGCATCGGCCGGGCGGGACGCGATGGTGTGCTCGATGAGCGCTGTCCAGACCGGGACCGGGTCGCCGTCGCCGACGTAGTACAGGCCGTCGATGCTGTACGGCTGGTCGCCGTTGGGCATGCCCCACCAGATGGCCAGGGCCTGGATCTTGCCGTCGGTTTCGACGACCAAGGTCCAGTCGTTGCGGTAGTAGCCCTTGGCCTGGTACTCGCGGAAGCGGTCGAGCGTGACGGTGTTGACCGACTTCTGCTCGATCAGGGAAAGGATTGTGTCGAGGTCAGCCTCGACGGTGGTGCGGATGGTCACAAATCCTCCAACAGGAGGCGCGGCTGCTCCGCTCAGTGCGAGCTGTGCGAGCGGATCGGTCGCGCCGGGAAACAAGTCAGTGTGTTCATCGGTCGCTCCTTCCGCTCCGGATCGTTCTCGCCGCGCCAGACTCTAGGTCCTGCCCGGGGTCATAGTCCAACCGTTATTCACACCCGGGAGGTAACGTCGTCAACACGTTGAGTGACCATCCCGCCCTGGACGGAAGGACTCATTCACGATGTCGATGCTCCGCACGGCCCTGACCGGCCTGCTTGCCGTCGGACTGATCGTCGGCGGCCGGCCCTCACCTGGGCTGGCCGTCGCGACCGGCAATCCGCTCGAGCTGACCAGCGGCTTCTACGTCGATCCGGATTCCAACCCCGCGCGGTATGTGAAGCAACATCCGGGCGAGACCGAGATCAAGGCGAAGATCGCGGACCAGCCGGGAGCCCGGTGGTTCGGCGCCTGGAGTGGTGACATCACGAAGGCGGTCACGGCGTACACGACCGCCGCCGACCAGGCCGACAAGTTGCCGATCCTGGTCGCGTACAACATCCCGGGCCGCGACTGCGATGGTCATTCCGGCGGTGGTGCGGGGTCGCCGGCGGCGTACCAGCAGTGGATCGCCGCGTTCGCCGCGGGGATCGGCAGCCGGCCCGCGATCGTGGTGATCGAACCGGACGCGCTGGCGCAGCTCGACTGCCTGCCGGAGAACGAGCGCCCGACGCGGATCGCGTTACTGAAGTACGCCGCCAACCAGTTCGCACTGCGGAACCGGAACACCTGGGCCTACATGGACGGCGGTAACGCGACCTGGATCGAGGCGAAGGAGATGGCGCGGCGGCTGCGGCTGGTCGACGTCGGCAAGCTGCGCGGGTTCGCGCTGAACACCTCGAACTTCTACACCACGGAGCAGTCGGTCACGAAGGGCAAAGCGATCCGGGCCGCGCTCGGTGGCACCGGTCAGTTCGTCATCGACACCAGCCGGAACGGCAACGGGTCCAGCAACCAGTGGTGCAACCCGGCCGGCCGCAAGCTCGGCGTCTCCACCCAGGTCGCCACCAAGCCCTCCCAGGCCGCCGGCGTCGACCTCGTGGCGTGGCTCAAAGTCCCCGGCGACTCCGACGGCACCTGCGGCCTCGGCCCAGACATCCCCGCCGGCACCTTCTCCCCCTTGCTGGCCAACCACCTCATCACCGGCAGGTGAACGCAAAGCGGTCCCGGGCTGGGACCCGGGACCGCTCTTTGTACTGCTCTGTACTGCTGAACTTCAGTGGATCAGAAGTCCATGCCGCCCATGTCAGGCGCGCCACCCGGAGCGGCCGAGGCCTTCTCCGGCTTGTCGGCGATGACGGCCTCGGTGGTGAGGAACAGGGCCGCGATGGACGCCGCGTTCTGCAGCGCAGAGCGCGTCACCTTGGCCGGGTCGATGATGCCGGTGGCGATCAGGTCGACATACTCACCGGTCGCGGCGTTGAGGCCCCAGCCCGGCTCGAGGTTGCGAACCTTCTCCACCACGACGCCACCCTCGAGGCCGGCGTTCACGGCGATCTGCTTCAACGGCGCCTCGACCGCGGACCGCACGATGGCGGCACCGGTGGCCTCGTCACCCTCGAGGTCCAGCTTCTCGAACGCCAGCACGCTCGCCTGCAGCAGAGCCACGCCGCCACCGGCAACGATGCCCTCCTCGACGGCCGCCTTCGCGTTGCGAACGGCGTCCTCGATGCGGTGCTTGCGCTCCTTCAGCTCGACCTCGGTGGCCGCGCCGACCTTGATCACCGCAACGCCACCGGCCAGCTTGGCCAGCCGCTCCTGCAGCTTCTCGCGGTCGTAGTCGGAGTCCGACTTCTCGATCTCGGCGCGAATCTGGTTCACCCGGCCCGAAATCTGGTCCGCGTCACCCTCGCCCTCGACGATGGTCGTCTCGTCCTTGGTGACGACGATCTTGCGGGCCCGGCCGAGCAGCTCCAGGTCGACGGTGTCGAGCTTGAGGCCGACCTCCTCGGAGATCACCTCGCCGCCGGTGAGGACGGCGATGTCGACCAGCATGGCCTTGCGGCGGTCACCGAAGCCCGGCGCCTTGACGGCGACGGCCTTGAAGGTGCCCTTGATCTTGTTGACGACCAGGGTCGCCAGCGCCTCGCCCTCGATGTCCTCGGCGAGGATGGCCAGCGACTTGCCGGTCTGCATGACCTTCTCCAGCACCGGGACCAGGTCCTTGATGCTCGAGATCTTGCTGTTCACGATCAGGATGTAGGGGTCGTCGAGGACCGCTTCCATCCGCTCGGTGTCGGTCACGAAGTACGGCGAGATGTAGCCCTTGTCGAAGCGCATACCCTCGGTGAGCTCGAGCTCGAGGCCGAAGGTGTTGCTCTCCTCGACGGTGATGACGCCTTCCTTGCCGACCTTGTCCATCGCCTCGGCGATGATCTGGCCGACCTGGTTGTCCGCGGCAGAGATCGACGCCGTCGACGCGATCTGCTCCCGGGTCTCGACGTCCTTGGCCAGCGACAGCAGCTGCTCGCTGATGGCCTCGGTCGCCTTCTCGATGCCCTTCTTCAGGCCCATCGGGTTGGCGCCGGCCGCGACGTTGCGCAGACCCTCGCGGACGAGAGCCTGGGCGAGCACGGTGGCGGTGGTCGTACCGTCACCCGCGACATCGTCGGTCTTCTTGGCAACTTCCTTGACGAGCTCGGCCCCGATCTTCTCGTACGGGTCCTCGAGCTCGATCTCCTTGGCGATGGAGACACCGTCGTTGGTGATCGTGGGGGCGCCCCACTTCTTCTCCAGGACGACGTTGCGGCCCTTCGGGCCAAGCGTCACCTTGACGGCGTCGGCGAGGGTGTTCATACCCCGCTCGAGGCCACGGCGCGCCTCTTCATTGAAAGCAATCAGCTTGGGCATTCTCCGCGAGTCCTCCCGCGTCGAGTCATTGTGGTTCAGCCGGCCGGGATGCCCGCGACGGACGGCGCCGGCGCCGCGACGGTCATGTCCCGCCACGCCTCCAGCACCTCATCGAGGCCGTCTTCTGACACACCCGCGGGCAGGGAGTCTTATCACTCTCACCCTTGGAGTGCTAACCAAGTATTAGCACTCGCCCCAAGCGAGTGCAAGCCAGACCCCCGCTACGGTGAACCCATGGTGACGCTGCGCGAGGCCGGTCCGGACGCCTGGACGGACGTGGCCGCGGTGATGGGCGAACGCGGCGATCCGGGGCGCTGCCTATGCCAGTACTTCCGCCTCCGCGGCCGCGCCTGGTCCGACGCTACCCCCGCGAGCAACCGGGACGCCCTGCGTGCCCAGGTGTGCGAGGGCGAGCGCCCACCCGGCGTCCTGGCGTACGAGGGTGACACTCCGATCGGCTGGTGTGCCGTCGGCCCACGTACGGCGTACCCGCGGGTCGTCGCGTCACCGAACTGGCGCACCGACCATCCCGACTCATGGGTGATCACCTGCTTCGTCGTACCGGTCGGACACCGGCGCAAGGGCATCGCGGGCGAGCTCGCCGCCGGCGCCATCGACCTGGCCCGCAAGTACGGCGCTCAGACCGTCGAGGGCTGTGCGGTCGACACGGCCCTCGCCGGGCGCACCCCCTCGGCCGACCTCTACCGCGGCCCGCTGTCCGTGTTCCTGGACGTCGGCTTCAAGGAAGTCAGCCGCACCAGCCCTCAGTGGGTCCTCGTGCGGCTCAGCCTCGACTAGAGCTCCGCGCCGAGCTGGGCGATCAGGTACTTCGGGGCGGTCAGGCGCCAGGCCTCGGTGACCAGTTCGCGCAGCTCCTGGTCGTCGGCCGCGACGATGTCCACGCCGACCCAGGCGAACCGGCCGCCTGCCCAGGACGGTGAGTACACCTCCGGGTCCTCGGCCACCAGCGCCTCCTGCTCCTCGCGTAGCGCCTTCAGTTGCAGCCTGGTCTCGTCCTCCGACATATAGGCGAAGCTCTTGTTCTTCACCTTGAACACCGGCTGCCCCGCCCACCCCTCATGCTCCTCCACGCCCGGCAGCCCCAACACGACCTTCTGCAGCACGTCGACGTCCATCCCCCGAAGGTAAGCGCCCCCACCGACATTTAGGTTAGGTGTGTGCCTTGCGGGCGGCCGAACCACCGACTGGAACGCTTTGGTGATTCCTGAGTGCTGAGTGGTCGTTCGCGG
>NZ_JBEZYF010000051.1:0-64573 GCF_040638415.1 Kribbella sp. NPDC026596
GCGCAGTTACTCGCTGTCCTCCACACCCGGGAGCAGCAGCTACCGGATCAGCGTCAAGCACGAGCCGCACGGGATCGCGAGCAGCTACCTGACCAACCACGCTTGTTTGACGCTCCCGAAGAGCGGTCACACTGGGAATGTGCGACGGAGGGGGCCCAGCACATGGAACTCGAGATGCTCGATGCCGATCAATGGCAACTCCTACGAGACGTCCGCCTCCGAGCCCTGAAGGACTCTCCGGCGGCCTACATCGCGGACTACGAGGTCGAAGAGTCGTGGACCCAGACAGATTGGCGACAGCGATTCGACCGCGCCCGATGGGTGATAGCCCGCGACAGTGACCAGATCATCGGCCTGGCGCGCGTGCTCCGGGTCGACGACGGCCCGTCCAACGAGCGATACATCGAGTCTGTCTGGGTCGATCCCAAGTACCGAGGGACTGGCGTCCTCCGCGCGATCCTCCAGTACGTGGTCGTAGAAGAGCCGATGATCACTGACTGGCTCGTCTGGGTCCTCGACGACAACATCCAGGCACGCAGGGTCTACGACCGCCTGGGCTTTCACCCCACAGGTAAGGTTCAGCCCCTCGCCGACGGATCCGGCCGAAGTGAGATCCGGCTCAGGTTTCGACGCAGTGTGCGTCCCGGATGACGTCGACTTGACGCCGTAGCCACAGGAAATCCACCTCGTCAGCCCGAGTTCAGCCAGGGCGTCGCATTGATCGAGGACCGTCTTGTACCTCCGTAGAATCTGCTGCCAACGAATCTCGTCCTCCTGCCACCCCTCAAGGAAGGCTACGCAGAGATCCGCCGAGATCCCCGATGCTTGTTTCTCGGCGAAGCGCAGCGACTCCTGCGCCTGCAATATGTTCAAGTAGTTCGTCCGATCCGCCGTGAGTTGCACACCCGAAAGCGCGTCAGCGGTGTCCTGGATCATCTGCAGGCGAAGCTCCTTGAAATGCTGCCAATAATTGACCCGAGCCGCGGCCCGCAACTGTTCCTTGAAGTCCCAGCCGGGTCTGTACTCAAACAGCGCGTAGAGACCCTCGGCGAGCAGGTCTCCGAACTCCTCACGTCCCGCGCGTCCCGGATCCGCGAACGGTTTGTACTCGGCTTGTCGGACCTCGCCGATCTTGGGTAGCGAGCGTTCAGCAGCGTCGCGGGCGAAGAAGAACCAATCTTCGTTGTAGATGTCCGGGAAGAAGGAGAGCTTCGGGTCCTGAAGATTAGCGCCCAAGACTGCCCCGCTGACGAACACGTCTTGTCTGAATCCGGCGAGGCGCCGCGCATGGCACACGACCGAGTTGTCGGGATAGTGTCGGCTGACCATCGATGCCACGGCGTGCCGATCGAGGTAGCCCGTCAGTCGCTCGATGTCTGACGGGCGAAACTGACTGATGTCGTCGTCGAGAAAGAGGATCTTGCGCCAGCCCTGCAGTCGGCCGAGCAGAAGCCCTATGTTGCGCTTGATGCTCAAGTCACTGGAACGATCGGCGCACGCGTCGCGAAACTCCCGGCTGGAGGTCAGAAGGGGAACGTCGAGCAGTTGATCGCGCTCGCCTACCTCGACGATGAGGGCTCGAGCTCCAAACGTTCTCTCAACCCGTTGTGCGACTTGCTCGATATGGGCCAGCCGGCTGCACAACACGACTAATGGTACGGACAACGCTGCGGATAAGGAGATTACGTCCTGCAGGGCTGATGCCGGTCGTGCGGCTGGGACCACGATTGCGTCTAGGCGGCTGCGGCTTGAGGGAACGACGGAAGTCGACACATCGCGGAGCAGAGATGCATGCGATTGTCCGTGTTTGATCTGGCGGCTCACGCGGCGGGTACCTCCGGCGACCACTCGTAGAGACGGTTTTCGGGGTTCTCCAGGTCGGGCGAGAGTGCCTCGCCGTTCACCACCATGACCCGCATGAGTATTGCGAACGATCCGCTGGGGAAGCGGCGGGCCACGTACGCCTCGTTCTCCTTACGGACCGCGGTGTCGGTCAGCGTGCGGACTGAACCCAACACTCCGCGGCTGTAGACACCACTGCAGATGGTGATCGTGCGGCTGTGGTTGAACGGGTTCGGCAACCGCGCCAGGAGCCCGACGTCCTCGACCAGCTCGCGACGTTTGCCGTTGTGCCAGGCGTCCTGCGCCTGCTCGGCCTTGATCTTCCCTGAGTCCATCGTTTCCCGCCGAGCGCCTTTGCGATCCAGCCACCGCGGTCGGAATTCCTGGCCGTGAGGCTCCCTCAACCGAAAGATCTCGCCATTCTCCAGATCCGGGACGGACACCTGCGCGAAGGGCAGTTCGTCCAGCACTTGCTGAAGTCGGTCGGCGAAGCGGTTCCAGCCGATGCCACCGAGCACGACCAGATCGCCGGACAAGTCGTCTGCAACCAGCTCCGTCGACAGTCGATGTGCGACGTCGTTCTCAGGATTGAATGCGCGGATGTGACCCCACAACTCCATCAGCGCGTCGAGGTCCGCGTAGCGATACAGGCGCGTGTGGTTGGGATTCCTGTCCTCTGCCAACGGAGAGCGACCCTCTATCGGCGCTTCTGGGCAGATGATCGTGATCGGTCCGGTCTCGAAGGCCCAGGTGCTGGTAGTGCTGATCTCCGAACCGACTCGGCCGGTGGCCGCATCACGCAGACTGACAAGCTCGTCGCGCAGTCCATCGAAGCGTTCTCGATCGGCCGGAGCCACATCCTGCTCACGTGGGAGATGCCGAGCGTCGATGGCCACGTCAGTCTGCGAGAAGAAGAGTGCGTACACACGCAGGCGCTCCTCGGGCGGCACCTTCGTCTTCGACTCCGATTCCCAGGAGCTGATTGCTGGTACCGAAACATTGAAGGCGCCGGCCAGATCTGCCTGGGTCAGCCGGCGAGATTCGCGTAGGTCCCGCAGTCGCTTGGCGAGTCGCACGACCTCTGGTGTGGGGGCCACAGATAACTCCCGAATGGTCAGTCAACCGCAGGTCGGCAGGGGATCCGGACACCGTACTGTCTACCGAATACACCTACTACAGGTGAAGTTCAAGACTACGTAAATTCTGGTGTCGTTCACAGAACTGGCTGGTGCCGATATTGGCTACCCATCGCGTCCTTTCGTGATCATAACGTGATGACACGCCTTGGATTGACCGGATTACACCAGGGATCTACCGTTAGTACTGAACTCAAAGTGTAGTCAGTTGAAGTCACCCAGTGCGTGGCAGACGGGAGTCTAGGAGAACCCAAACCGGCGCGAATCGTTTGATCGAAGCAGGTGCCCCATGAGCAGATACTTCGCCGCAGCACAGATGCTCACCGCGACGCCTTCGCCCTTCTGGTGCGTTCGGCCCTACCTCGTCGACAGAGTGCGAGGAAGCTTCGTCATCCAGGATCACGCCGGTACTTGGGGCGTGGTTCGTGACGAGCCTCCACGGCCATGAACACCGTTCCGGGCGAGGTCGCTGCGATCGCAGCGCTGGAGCTCGGCAATTGGCGCACCGCCCGGCGGATTCTTTCCGAGGGCGAACTGACGGATGCCTACATCGGAGCCGATCTGCGGACCGTCGCGCGAGCGATGTCGTACCGCGCGGCGGGAGAGCACGGCCGGGCCTGGACGACTCTTGGCATCGCGGCGGCAAGTGTTCATCGCCGTCAGCCGGCGCTCCCCGTCCTGCCGGCGAAGGGGCTCGATGTTGTTCGGCTCGCATTACCACCGGACCCGGGTGAGCAGGCAGGAGCGGCCTTCCGCACCGTCCGGCTGATCTGGCGCGAGCAAGGCGAGCTGAGCCGGCTGCGTCGCCAGGCTGCCGAGAGTCCGATCGGCCTCACCCAGGACAGGCACATTCTTCTCCTTGCCTTCATTGAGTACCTGTGCTGGGTCGAATGTGATCGCGAGAGCTGGCTGCAAGAGACGCCGCCGGACGACGATTCCGCGTCGGTGGAGGCGCGGATCGATGAATTCCGTGAACGGCGGCGCGACGGCTTCCTGCGCAGCGCGACCGATTTGCGGCGCCTGCAGCGTCCGACGGCCGGTGGGATGACTCGAGCGGTCTGGGATCGCGCCGATCAGTACTTCGGTCTGCGGCGGATGGCGATGGAAGAACTGGCGCGCCGTCTCCCGCCGCCATGGGGCGAGTCGGCGACACCTGCCGGGACTCCGAGGCGCAAGGGTGCACAGCTTGCCTGGATGATGGCGCAGACGGATTGAGCGACGCCGACTTTACGTAGTCTTTACCAGTCGATCGCTTAAGTCATACCCTTTGGAGAACCGAGTTCCATCGCATGGTCGGCGTCGAGGTCGTTGAATTCGTCAACGATGTCGAGGATCGCCCCGGCAGTACGCGAAGGAGGGTCCGACCTGATGTTCGCCTTCCTGACTGCGTCTGAGTGCTGCGACCAGGGTCTCGAGCCCGAGGTTCGCATCGCTGAGTCGACGCCTGCCGATCTTGTCAGGACGACCGATCTCGGGCTGGGCATCGATGTCGAGGTCGACCTGGCCGACCCTGAGCGCTGGCGATCAGTCAGCGTGCGTCGATGGGACGAGACCGACCTGGCTCTGTTGGACGCGGTGATCGGACCGGACGCCGTACGACGTCTCAGTGAGCTACGTGCCGACCTGCTCGCGTCAGGTCGGCCACGCGCTGAGAGCGAGCTGTCCGTCGAATTCACGCCAGCCCGGCCGTGGCGCAGGATCGCTGTCATCGACGCGTTGGACTGGTGGCTGCAGCTGCCTCTCGATCAAGCGCTGCTGGATGCCGAGCGGGCAGTGGTCCGAGCCCAGGCAGCGAGGTCACTGCCGGCCGGCCAGCTCCGACGGGATCGCACCGACCAGGCGTTGGTGCTGGCGCGACGGTCGGCCGACGGGTTCGCCAACTACCTGACCGAACTGACGGAGTCGGCGTCCTCGTTGCCCCGGGCCTTGTTCTCCGGGCTCTTACGCCTCGTGAACGGGTACGCCGTCCTCGGTCGCCGGGTCGTGGACGGGCCGGACGAGGAGCTGGAGGCCGTCGCGTACGCATGGCAGAGCTTGAAGGCCGCATTGCCTGTCGTCGGTACCTTCAAGCCTCCCGATCGCTCCGTCACCTATCAGCTGGGCGCCAAATCGCTCGTCGGCCAGGTGGCGCTGACCAGTTCGGTGGATCCGCGTCAGTTGCGAGCTCGCATCGTCGACACCGACGTACGGGCCCAGGAAATCCGGATGCTGATGTCGCGCGAGGGTTCGGCGGTCCGCGTGATCGTGCCCGCGTTCGGTTCGCGCCGACAGCCCGCCGTACTCGCGGATCGCCTCATGGTTCGCCTGGTCGACACAAGGTCAGGAGCAGCGCACGAGCCGGTGCTGCTGACGTTGCGGTCGGGCCCTGAGGCTGAGCGACTCGGGGTGCGCACGCCTGTCTTCACAGAGGTAGTTCCGCTGCGAGGTGCGCCCGTTGAATACGTGCGCGCCGATGTGTTCGATCCCGCCAGCGAAGCAACCCCCGCGCAGACCGACACCGACATCGCATTGCTGCGTCAGCGACGCGCACAGTTCGTCCTCGGTGAGTGGCGCCGGGCGGCGGCCGAGGCGCGTCTGTCTCGTGGGGTGACGGTGCGGAAACGCCGGCTGGCGCGACTGGTCGACGTACTCATGCAGACCGGCGACAGCGATCAGCCCGCGTTCTTCGGAGGGCCGACGCCGGCAGAGCTCGCGCAGCTGATCGAGCATCCAGATGACGCCGTTCATCGGTGGTTCACGTCGACCGACGGAGCGGGTGAACTGCTCGTCGCGGAGCTCGCGGCCGCGCACGCGAATCGCTGACTGGGTTGGGTTCTCGCGTGATGATGCCGTCACGGCATCGTTGTTCGCCACGACCTGCGGGCGTACGGCGTACTTGACGTCAGGGAGCGCGTCCGTCATCGGGGGCGGGCGCCGCTCCGTTGACACGGGAGCAAGCCATGACCGTCACCAGAGTGAGCAGTCTGAACAGAAGGCGGAGTCTTGCGCTGGCTCGTCCCTCCAGCGCCCTTGATATCCCAAGGCCGGATGGCCTGACGCAGGTGGGGACGCGCATCGCGTCAAAGCCCGCGGTTGCCCTGTGGTTCGTGATGGCGGCCGATCTGGCGACCGTGGTCTGGATGCACACCGTTGGTTCCTGGCTCGACGAGACCTCGAAGTTCACCGCCACAGCCACCCTCGGCGGTCACCACATCGTCGTACTGGTTCTTGCTGCCATCGGTTTCGCGATGCTCGCAACGCTCGCCGTCCTGACCGACGGCTTCGCCCGCTCGACCCCACGACTGGCCCTGGCCAGAAACGTGGCCTGCATCGTCTCCGTACTCGCCCTGACAGGCGTCGTCGCTCTTGTCCTCGCCGGCCTCCTGAGCCGCATTCTTTTTGGTCGCCTACGCCCCTGAACTCCGGCCCCACAGGAACCGGTCTATTCGCCCGTGGCGCCGTCGATGGCTTCGCGGAGGAGGTCCGCATGGCCGACATGGCGGGCGTACTCCTCGATTACATGCTCGAGGATGAACCGCACATCTGTGTCGCCGAACTCCGGGTTCGGCACTATCCGCGTGAGGTTTTCGGTGACCGTCGCGAATACTTCCCGCGACTCTGCACACGCCGCCAAGTAGTCCGCGTAGACATCCTTGGCCGGCGTGGGGTCCGCCTCGTCGAACCACTCGTCACCAGTAGCCGTGACATAGCTCCGGTAAGGGAAGAATCGAGGTGTCTTCGCCGCAAGCCTTCGCTGAAACCAGTAACGCTCGACACCCTGCACATGGCGCATCAGCCCCAGGAGGGTCAACTCTGACGACGGCAGGGGCCGTTGCCGTAGCTGATCCTCGGAGAGGCCCGCGCACTTCCACAAGAAGGTCGCTCGGTGGTAGTCGAGGTTCGAGGCAATCACTTCCAGCCAGGATCCCGACAACTTGCGCTCGGGCCTGACGATCTTCTCGATCACACCGTCGCTCACTCTGTACCTTCCCTGGTCGTCACCGGTCTCGTCTGAGGCCGCCTACCTCTCCGATGAATGAGGCGCCCGCAAATCGACAAGGCCGAGGAAAGAGGCTCGACCGCCGTTCATATTGGTGATGTTGACAGTGTTATATGACAGTGTCAATATGAGGGCGTGGCAGGGACTGGGGAGTTGTGGACGCTGGATCAGCTGACTGAGCTGGTCGGTACGGCGCTGGCCGTTGACTACCCGGGGCAGGTCAACGGGCGGGTGCGGGCGGTTCCGGACCGGCGGGCGATTCGGTGGTACTCGACTATTGGGCTGGTCGATCGGCCGGCTGAGATGCGTGGTCGCACTGCGATGTACGGGCGGCGGCATCTGCTGCAACTGGTGTCGATCAAGCGTCTGCAGTCGCGGGGCCGCACGCTGGCGGAGATCCAGGCTGAGCTGGCTGGGGCTACCGATCGGACCCTGCGGACTATCGCCGCACTGCCGAGCGAGCCCTTAGTGGCTGCCGCACCGGCGACGCCGGAAGGCACGCCGGAGCCGGCACGCAAGTCCGCACGGGAGTCGGCACGGGAGTCGGCGCGTGGGTTGGCGGGCGGGTCGGCGCGGGATCGGTTCTGGGTGGACCGGCCGGCCTCGGCGCCTAATGCCGACCGGGCAGACGGGACAGCGCTGGTGACGGCGATCCGGTTGGCTGACGGTGTCACGGTCGTGCTCGACGCCACCGGCATACCGCCAACGCATCTGACCGCCGAGCAGCTGTCGGCCCTCCGTACCGCCGCCGCATCCCTGCTCGCCGAGCTTGAACGTCAACGCCTCACCCCCAGCGAGAACCTGGAGACTCGACATGACAGAGATCACCACCCTGCATCCTGACGAGCTGGGGCGCCCCACGGAGGACGACGGACTCGGGACTCTGCGCACCGAGCGCGGGAACCTGCCGCTGGAGAGGATCGATGCGCACGCGACCATCACCGGCCTTGTCGCACGGACCGTGCTGACCGAGGACTTTCGCAACCCGCACGACGTCGCGCTCGAGGCGACGTACGTGTTCCCGCTGCCGGCCCGGGCCGCGGTCACCGGACTGCGGATGGAGGCGGACGGCCGTACGGTCGAGGCCGACTTGCGAGAACGCGCTGAGGCCAGAGCGACGTACGACGCTGCACTAGCGGCCGGACAGCGGGCCTCGATCGCCGAGGAGGAGCGGCCGGATGTGTTCACACTCCGGGTCGGGAACATCCTGCCGGGTGAGCGGGTGACAATACGGCTGACCATGGTCGGCCCACTCCCGTACGAGGACGGCGAGGCGACGTACCGATTGCCGCTGGTGGTTGCGCCCCGCTACATCCCGGGTGAACCGCTGCCCGGACGGAGTGTTGGTGCCGGTGTCGTGCCGGACACGGACGCGGTGCCGGACGCATCGCGGATCACGCCGCCGATCCTGTTGCCGGGATTCCCGAACCCGGTCCGGCTGGGCATCCGGGCCGACGTGGATCCGGGCGGGCTGAGCCTGCATGGCATCCGGTCCAGCCTGCACGCGATCAGCAGTGCGGTCGAAGGACGTGTGACCAGCGTGGCCATCGAGCCCGGCGAGCGAGTCGATCGAGACTTCGTGCTCCGACTCGCGTACGGCGAGAAGGAGGCGACCGCCAGCGCGTTGACGGTCGAGCCTGACGATTCGGATGCTCAGGAAGGTACGTTCGAGCTCACTGTCCTGCCGCCGCTGGATGCGGAGGCGCCGCGACCGCGCGACGTCGTACTCGTCCTGGACCGGTCCGGCAGCATGAGCGGCTGGAAGATGGTCGCGGCGCGACGGGCGGCGGCGCGGATTGTCGACACGCTGACGGACGCGGACCGGTTCGCCGTACTGACCTTCGACACCGTCGTCGAACACCCCAAGGACTTGCCGACCGATCTGGTCGAGGGTACGGACCGGAATCGATTCCGCGCGGTCGAGCACCTCGCCGGCGTGGGTGCCCGGGGTGGCACCGAGATGCTTGCTCCGCTCCGCGAGGCCACGACGTTGCTGGCTGCGAAAGCCGATGAGCGTGACCGGGTACTGGTGCTGGTGACCGACGGGCAGGTCGGCAACGAGGACCAGATCCTGTCGGAGCTCGCTGGTGCGCTCGTCGGCGTACGGGTCCACAGTGTCGGCATCGACCGGGCCGTCAACGCCGGCTTCCTCGGTCGCCTGGCCGCGGTCGGCGGCGGCCGCTGCGAACTGGTGGAGAGCGAGGACCGCCTCGACGAGGCCCTCGACCGAATCCACCGCCGGATCGGTACTCCGCTATTGACCAACCTGACACTGTCCGCCGACGGGCTGACACTGGTCGACGGTACGACCAGTCCGGCGCGAATGCCGGACGCTTTCGTCGGCGTACCTGTAGTGATCCGCGGCCGGTACCGCAGCTCGGCGCCCGACGCAGCGATGCGACTGCAGGGCACGACCGCGGCCGGAGAGCCGTGGCAGCTGACTGTGCCCGCCGTCTCGGCGGCGAGCGGTGTCCTCGCGCCGGTGTGGGCGCGAGGACACCTACGCGACCTCGAAGACCGGTACGCCGCTGGCGCGGAGAACCCGCAGGAGTTGGAGCGCCAGATCGTCGCCGTCTCCCTGCAGCACAAGGTGCTGTGCCGCTTCACCGCCCTCGTAGCAGTCGACTCAAGAGTCGTCGCAGAAGGCGGCCCGGGCCATCACGTCATTCAGCCCGTCGAACTCCCCCAGGGCTGGGACGCCGATCAGTTCACCGGTGTGTCCCTCGGCTTCAGGGCCCCATCGATGCCCGCCGCAATGGCGAGCGACGCGACCGGCTTCCAGCTCCAATCGGGGGCACCATCGTCGGCCGGCTACCGGGCGCGGCGCGCAAGGAGTTCGTTTGCGAGGCCACTGTCACGGCATGCCGATCCCGATCGTGACCTGCTCGCCGAAGCCCGAGCACAACTAGCCGACGAGGCCCGCCTCCTCCAGGCAGCGGGTACGCCGACCAGGACCCAACGACTCGCAATCCTGGCCGACCTAGCCACCCGCCTCGACGCCCTGCTCCACCACCTGACCCCCTCAGTCGACAACACGGTCCTCGCACCACTGCGCGACCTAGTCACCGCCCTGGCCGCCTGCGAAGGCCCAACCCCACCATCCGACGCCGACCTCGACGCCCTCTGGCAACGCACCATCGATGTCATCGCAGCCTTCATCGGTACGGAAACCCCAACCCGCAACGCTTTCTGGAAACGCTAGGGCCCGCTCTCCCACAAGACGACTCTGTTCCCCGCTGGATCAGCGAACCGTGAGTGCCGGGGCATGTTCTCGCCATCAGTAGGCGGGTAATGCTCGGTCGCCCCAGCAGTCACGGCTCGCTGATGAGCTTCGTCGAGTCCAACGACACCAAGCCCGAACGCGGACTTGTGCCCGTACTGCGGCTCATCCGTCGAGCGCACTCTGATGTTGAGGAAGCTGATGGCATCGCCCTCGCCAAGCACCACCTGCCGGCTTCCACTTCCCCAGTCCTCCAACTGAACACCGAGCAGCTCACCCCAGAAACCACATGCGATCTCCAGCGCGGCATCGGAGTCCACCCCGATGTTCACCGCAGCCAATCCAAAATCAGCAGCCGATCTCATCTGCATCGGACTCCCTTCCAAGTCCTGCGCCAGTTGATCCAACAGCTCCTCAACCCGTCCGGTACGTTCGCGCAGCACGGACCGCTGCCGCGCGAGTACCGCACGAGCAGCAGAGGCGTCACCGTCAAGCATCCTGGCGATGTCCTCCGTAGACAGCTCCGCCTCACGCAGCAGCCGAACCCGCCGCGCCCTATCGACCTGGCCAAAGCTGTAGCGCCGATACCCCGTCCGCGAGTCAACCTCAGCCGGCCGCAACAGCCCGATGTCGTCGTAATACCGAAGCGCCGAAATCGACAACCCCGCCAACATCGAAAAGGCCCCGATAGTCACCAGTTCGTCCGCCACCACAACATCATCAAGTCTCAGCCAGCCCGAGAGTCAAGCAACTCGGCCTCCACTCGAGGCGCAGGCCCGAGCGAGAGAAGCCGTCTCGTCCTGGGTGCGGGTCTTCGGAGTGGTGTGCTCACGTGGTGGCCGGTGTTTCAGCCCGGTGCGCGGCTCTGGGCCAGTGTGTCGGCGGTGCCGTCTAGTCTCCGTGGCCATGGTTGATGCTGCTTTTGTCGCCGCTACGCGAGAGTCGTACGACGCACTCGCCGCCGAGCATGCCGACGTGGTGGCCGAAGGGCTGGACGACAGGCCCGTCGACCGGGCGCTGTTCGCCGCTTTCGCTGAGCTGGTGCGGGCCGGTGGCAACGGACCTGTCGCCGATGTCGGGTGTGGGCCGGGCCGGGTGACGATACTGCTGTCCCGCCTGGGGCTGGACGCGTTCGGGATTGACCTGTCGCCCGGGATGCTTGCGCTGGCCCGGCGGACCCACCCGCAGTTGCGGTTCGAGGAGGGATCGATGCTGGCGTTGGATCTGCCGGACACGTCACTCGGCGGACTGCTTGCCTACTACTCCATCATCCACATCCCGTGGGAGCAGCGACCGCAGGTCTTCGCTGAGTTTCACCGAGTACTCGCGCCAGGCGGGCAGCTGATGCTGACGTTCCAGATCGGCGCCGAGCGGACTCAGTACACGGAGCTGTTCGGCACACCTATCTCCCTCGACGTATACCGGCAACAACCGGCCGAGGTCGCCGAGCTCCTCCGCGACGCAGGCTTCGAGCTGACGATGACAGCAGTACGCGAGCGTGAGGGCACCGAGAAGACCACACAGGGCTACCTCCTAGCCCGCAAACCCACAGCCACGAACGCTTAACGGCAACGGTCCACTGCCGATGACGGGCCGCCAGCCGGCGTGCGTCGATGCGGCCTGGATGTCGCGCAGCCTTCCAGGAAAGGTAGTCAGTGATCGCAGCTGCACAGCTCGTGTCGACTCGGTCCCTGTCGGCGGATGGCTCCCGCCGTCGGGAGGCGCAGCCGCACGCAACCGTTCCGAGGCGGTGCAGAGGCCAGGTGTGTGGACGCCGGGTCGGGGTGTGACGAGGTCGCTGGGGTGTCAGTCGCTGGTGGCGGTCGGGGGCGCGCGGACCACCTCGGGAGCCTGTGCGCCTTGCTTCGGGACCGCCGGCGCCGGTGGTGTTCGCCGCGCCGCGCGCAGTACGCCGATGATGGCGCCGATGAGCCACAGCGCGAAGGCCACGGACGCCATTCCCCCGCTCCAGAAGCCGGACAGGCACAGTACGGCCACCGCGTACGACACCCAGACGGCCCACGTCGGCAGGGCGCGCGCCTGCTGGGCGATCCGCGTCGTCACAGCGACCAGCACACCGCCGCCGATCAGCCCTGTGAGCGCGAGGACCTGCCCCGCCATGCCGAGCGCGCGGACGGTGTCCGGGTCGGCGGTGAATTCGTCCGACCATGCCGCGAACGCGCTTGCCACATCGAGTGAGACACTGGTGATCATCAGCCCGCTGAACAGCGCCGCGGCTGGCACGATCGCGTGCGCGCGCGGGTCGCCGCCGGACAGTCGGTCCAGCACTCGTCGCAGACCGGTGGCGAACCAGAGCAGGAGCGCGACGCCCGCAGCGAGTACGGGCAGCCCGATGCCGGCGGCGGCCTGCCGCGCGTCGTCGTTGAGCCTCTCGAGGATGGCGGCGTCCGACATGCCGGGGTCGTCGACGCCGACCAGGTAGCACAGCGCCACCGCGACGACGAGCAGCACGATCGAAGCGGCGCCAGCCCATCCTGCGCGTTGAAGAGCTCGTGACTCGTCCATACCGTCTCCCACGGTCGCAGCCAGGGGTGGGTCGGACGTGGTGCACACACCAGGATCCAGCCCGCGGCGCGAAGTAGCGTCAAGTCCGAGCATGCGTCCGTACCGGGCCGCCAGCAAGGGCCGCACTGAACGTCTGCTGGCCGGTGGGTGGAGGGCGGATTTGTGTTCACTACGGAGACCGGTACGCCGGTCGAGCGGGACAGCCTGCGGCCGGACTCGCTATCCGCTAAGACAACCGTCTCCACCTGTTGCCGACGCGCACGGGATCCGCGTGAGCACGATCACTTTGCGGAGGCGGCCGATGTAGGTGGTCAGCGCGGGCGACAGCCCGCAGATCGCGAGCGGTAGCTCGCAAGGGAAGGTCGGGTGGGTGGGAGCGCGCGTAGCGGGCGCGAGGAGGAGCGGAGCGACGACGAGCGGTCGCGTGGCACGCGGGGGAAAGAAAATCCCTCCCCGGATGATGGAGAGGGTTGAGGTTGTGGTCAGGGGCGGTCTCGAACCGCCGACCTTCCGCTTTTCAGGCGGACGCTCTACCAGCTGAGCTACCTGACCGGGGAGAAAGCTCGGCGGCGGTGTTTTTGACACCGCCGCCTTCTCCTGGCGACCCAGACGGGACTCGAACCCGCGACCTCCGCCGTGACAGGGCGGCACGCTAACCAACTGCGCCACTGGGCCAGATGACTCGATGATCCTACAGCATCTTCGAGGTGCTTCTGACACCGGTCTTTCGACCGTATCCCCAACGGGATTCGAACCCGCGTTACCGCCTTGAAAGGGCAGCGTCCTAGGCCACTAGACGATGGGGACTCGGACCCGCGGGAGCCGAAGCTCCAGGGACAGCCGTAAGCATAGAGGAGTTGGGCCCGGGCTCCAAAACGAGTTCCGGGACGGGCGCCGTACGCCCAGGGGGGAGGCGTACGGCGCCCTGGAATCAGCTGGTCGCGTCAGGAGCAACCAGCTGCGGGTACTGAGCAGCGAACAGCCCGAAGAAGTCGAGGGCCGGCAGGATGTGGCCCTGTGGGCGGGCCGAATCCGCGACGCTGTAGGCCCAGAGCGCGGACCGCATCCTCTGGTTCGGTGTGCCGTGGTGGCCGGCCGCAGCGAAGCCGCAGTCGCCCAGCTGGTAGAACATCTGGCCGAACGCCTGCACCCGCTTCCATTGCATCGCGGCGCCGCGGGCGTGGGTGAGGAAGTAGGCGCTGAACGCGTCCGCCATCAGCTCTGCCCAGCGGGATGCCTCGGGGGCGGGCAGGTCGGGCCGCATCAGGTCGTCGGAGTACTGGACCTGGTGACCGAACTCATGCGCCAGGATGGCCTGCGGTGCCACGTCACCCAGCCCGACGCGGGCGAAGCCCTCCATCACGCCGTCGCCGAAGGCGATCCGCCGCGGGGACTTGCCGTAGCCGGGGATGTCCTCACCACCCGGAGCGGCGTACGCATTGAACGTGAAGATCGGCAGGTCGCCGTACCCGAGCGCCGGGCTGTTCAACTCGTGCGCGACCAGGTCCGCGGAGACCCGCGAAGCGGCCGGAGCGAAGCCGTAGAGAGTGGTGAAGACGCGGTAGTTCACCTCGGGGTCGAGCATGACGCGGCCGTGCGCGGGTACCAGTTCGACGTCACCGGACGGGATGTCCCAGAACGTCTTCAGGTCGCGGATCGTGCGGTTGACCTGGTTGCTGAACTCGCCTCGCGCACCGTACGTGAACGGCCCGGTCTGCGGCAGGTACGCCGCATCCATGAGCGCCATGTTGAACAGCAGGACGTGCAGCACTGCGAGCCGCTGCTCGAAGGTCCAGTTCGTCGGGTCGGGCAGGATCGCGGACACCACCGCCGGAGTGGCGTCGGAGCATTCGTACTGTGTCGGGTCGATCGCATGCAGTACGGCGTCCTGCGCCGGGTTGTCCTTCAGTCCGAGCTTGGCCTTGACGGCCTCGGCCCGCTCGCGCATCGCCGGCAGGTTGTCGACGATCTGCTGGACCTCTGGGGACAGTTGCTGCGGTACGGCGCTCTGCACGGCAGGGGCCGCGGTGGCGCCGGACGGGGTCGCGAGACCGAGCGTGAGGCCTAGAGCGGCGACCACGGGCCAGATCAGGCGTTTTCTCATCGGGGACTCCTGGAAACGCGTGGGGATTGGGCGGCATCAGTATTTGCCCGGTGTAGCGGGCACTACGAGGGCTCGGGCTGTCAGAAACCGGCATGGCGAGAACCTGTCGCCCGGTGATACACAGGGGCATGGAAGCGCTCCGGGGCCTGGGAGTCTCTGCCGGCGCGGAGGCGGTGTTGCTCGACCTGCTGCAGAACCCGGAGACCGCCCCGGCCGACCTGGCCGCCCGCCACGACGACCTTGATGGAGCGCTCTGCGAGCTGGCTGACCTCGGTCTGGTCGAGCGGACCGCTGACGCCGTGGTGGTCCGGCCGCCACGCCTCGCGCTCGGTGCACTCGCGGAGCGCCACACCCAGCAGGCCGCGCTGGCCCGGGACAGCGCTGAGCTGCTCTCCGAGCTCTGGAAGGCGGCCACCGGCAAACCGGACTACCTCGAGGTCCTGCCGACGTACGCCGCCGCGCAGGCCGTCCTGAACTCGGTCCAGACCGACGCCCAGGAACAGGTCCGGGCTATGACCATGGGCAACATCGCCGCCCGCGAGCTGCGGATCGTGGACGGCATGTTCGACGCACTCGAGCGGGGCGTCCGGTACGACGTGATCTATGGCGCCCACGTCCTCCAAGACGCCAACGCGCTGCACCTGGTGCAGGCGTGCATCGAGGCCGGTGAGCAGGCTCGGGTGTTCCCGCACGTACCGCTCAACATCACCATCGTCGACGACCGGTGGGCGCTGGTCGGGGCACGGGCAGAGGTACGGCGGGGGCCGGAGTTCGTGGCCATGGTGGTGCACGACTCGCCACTGCTGGGTGGGCTCGCCCGGATCTTCGAGGCGCTCTGGCGGATCGCCGTACCGATCACAGGTGGCACCGAGCTGAACGACGTGAACGCTGGTCCCAGCCTGGATGCGAAGCGGCTGCTGACCTATCTGAGCGCGGGGCTGACCGACGAGTCGATCGCCCGTGAGTTCGGCGTCAGCGAGCGTACGATCGCGCGCCGGATCGGCCGCCTGCAGGAGGCGCTCGGGGCGCAGACCAGGTTCCAGCTCGGCGTCCAAGCGTCCCGTCAGGGCTGGCTTTAGGTCACTACGCTGGCAGCGTGATCGAGATGAGCCGGGCCGACTTCGAGGTGCTCGTGTCGCAGGCGCTGGACGAGGTACCCGAGGAACTCGCGGGGCTGATCGACAACGTCGCGATCTTCGTCGAGGACGAGCCGCCGGCCGGGGACCGCGAGCTGCTCGGGCTCTACGAGGGCATCCCGCTGACCGAACGCGGGCACTACTACGGCGGCGTACTGCCGGACCGGATCACCATCTACCGCAACCCGACGCTGCGGATCTGCGACACCCTCGACGACGTCGTCGACGAGGTCAACATCACCGTGGTGCACGAGATCGCCCACCACTTCGGCATCGACGACGCCCGTCTGCACGAACTCGGCTACGGCTGAGCGTTGCCACTTGCTGCAATACGCGGGACGAAGTCACCTGGTTGAGGTAGCCTCAGGCGGCCGGAATCGGGGCCGGCCACTCCGCTTTGAACGATCAAGTGAGGCTTTCGCAGTGAGCGATCCCCAGCCGCCTGCCTGGAATCCCGAGAACGACGAGACCCGTGCGTACGGCGCACCGCCACCACCGCAGTACGGCACTCCACCCCAGCAGCCGCAGTACGGAGGCCCGCCCCAGCAGTACCAGTACGGCGGTCCGCCACCACCACCGCAGTACGGCGCTCCGCCCCAGCAGCCGTACTACGGCCAGCCGCCCCAGCAACCGCCCAAGAGCAAGACGCCGTGGCTGCTGGCCGGAGGCATTGCTCTCGTACTGGCGTTGATCGGTGGCGCCGGTGTGGTCCTGGCGACCCGAGGCGGCAGCGATGACGCCGAAGCAGGCGGTCCGATGCCGACCGCCACGTACTCCGACGGCCTGACCTCGGGAAGCCCGTCGCCGACCGCCCCGTCGTACACACCCTTCCCCCCGACGTCACCCAAGCCGACCCGGACCTTCCCGACGCCCACGGAGCGGCGCCGGACGCTGAAGGACATCGACCAGGGCCTCAAGGTGTACGACGACGTGTACGTCAAGCCGGCGGCGGGCTGGCGGAAGGAACACCAGACGAAGTACAGCGTTTCCCTGCTGGCACCGGGCCGTGGCGCGGCGTACATCATCGTCAGCCCGATCGCGTACCGCGCGGACCAAGCCGCACCACAGGCGGCCGACACGGTGATCAGCATCGATCACTGGATCGCCGCGCGGAAGGAGCCGGTCGAGACGGTCACTCCGGCCAACTCGAACATCGACACCCAGGCGCAGATCGCGCTGTCGGGCCGGATCCACACCAAGACCGGCGGGAGCATCTCGATGGTCGCGCGCTGCACCGTGATGACCGGTGTCGAGTCGATTCACAACGTGACGGTGATCGTCTGTGTCGAAGGCCGCAAGGACGACCCGAACGCCGCTTTCAAAGACATGCCTCGCATGCTGGCGTCCGTCGCTCGGTCGATCTGATGTCGCTGCAGGACAGCCCGGTCGAGGGTGGCAGAGTCGCGCTGTTGGCGGGCGGCCTCGCCGTGCTGGTCGTCGGTGTGTTCGCGGCCGGCGGCCTACTGGTCCGGCAGGCGGAGCCGTCCGGCCCGCAGAGCGTCGCGGCCCCGGCTCCGAGCACAACCTCTGCCCCGGCGACGACAGCGCCGACGGCTCCAGCCGTGACGCCGTCACGCAACCCGCGCCGGCAACCTGACGTTGACCGCGGGAAACCCCTGGATCACGGCCTCTTCGTCGAGGTCGCCGGCGGCTGGACGGTGACCACGGACTACGTCGGTCTCCGGCTGGTGTCCTGGAACCGCGGCGCGACGTTCGCGATCTATGTGTCGACGAATCCGCTGCCGTCCCGCCCGTTGCTGCGGTCCGACGCGACGTCGTTCGCGGACAAGCAGGGGATCTATGGCTTCCGCGCCGGACCGGTTCGCGCTCTGCCGCTACCCAACCTGAATGTCGTCGAGGCGGCCTCGATCAGCTTCACCGGCCGCCGCCGCATGGACGACGCCACGTACTCACTGAGCGGCGAGTGCATCCGGCTGCGAGGCGCACCGGAGGTCAACGACGTCAGTCTGAGCATCTGCTGGGCCGCCTACATGCAGGACCTCGACACGGTGCGTGCCGAGGTCCAGCAGATGATCGCGTCCGTTGCCGGATCGATCTACGAGCGCGAGAACAGAAGCTTCCAGGGCATCAGGGCGGACTCGAGTTGGACCTTGAGGCTCATCTTCGACACGCCCTCGGTGCGCTCCTCGAACCGGATCGGGACCTCGGCGATCCGCAGGCCGCGCTTGACGGTCCGGTAGTTCATCTCGACCTGGAACGAGTACCCGTTGCTCTCGATCGTGCTCACGTCGATCCAGCGCAGCGTGTCCGCCTTCCAGGCCTTGAACCCGGCGGTGGCGTCCTTCACGTGCAGCCGCAGCAGGGCGTTCACGTAGAAGTTGGCCCATGCGGACAGCGCCCGCCGGTGCCAGCCCCACTCCGCCGCGGCTGAGCCGCCCTCGACGTACCGGGACCCGATCACCAGGCCGGCATCCGTCGTACGCAGCGTCTCGACCATGGTCGGGATCACCGACGCCGGGTGGGACAGGTCCGCGTCCATCTGGATGACGATGTCGGCACCCTCGTCCAGAGCACGGGTGATCCCGGCGATGTACGCGCGGCCGAGCCCGTCCTTGACGGTCCGGTGCAGTACGCCGACCCGCTCCGGCGACTCCTTCGCCAGTTCGTCGGCGACGTCACCGGTGCCGTCGGGGGAGTTGTCGTCGACGACAAGCATCTCCAGGCCGGGCAGGTTCAGGTCGGACAGCAGCCCGGCCAGCACAGGCAGGTTCTCCCGCTCGTTGTAGGTCGGCACGACGACCACGATCTTGCTCAGCTCACCCATGGCTTTCCTTTGTCGGAGACACCGGACGCTATCGCATCACCTGTCCAGGGTCGTACAGGTGACCTCACGAACTGCAGTCTGCCGCACGTCGGCCGGAACCGGCGTACCGGCCCGCGCCTGCCAAACAGCTTGCCGTCGGCAACAATATCGGGTCAGAGGCTGCTGAGGGCTTCCTGGACGGTCGAGAAGATCTGGAACTGGCCGCCGAGGCCGGTGACCGCGAGGGGGCGGTCGACCGGGCGGCCGACGCCGACCAGGGCGAGGGTGATGTTGTGCTCGCCCGCCAGGTTGCGGGCTTCGACCAGGTTGCCGAGGCCGGCGGAGCTGCAGAACGTGACGGCGGAGACGTCGATCAGCACCAGCCGGGCCGGCGGGGCGACCGCCGCACGGATCGACTCGGACGCGAAGTCCGTGGTCGCGATGTCGATCTCACCGGACAGCCGGACCAGCAGGACGCCGGGTTCCAGCTCCTCGGTCACAGAGTCGAAAGTGGTCCTGATCATCTCGCTGTCCGGCTCTGGGTGGCTGGTCACGCCGGTATCTCCCCCCGGGGGTGTTGCGCCACGAACGTCGGTCGGTCCTGGCGGATGGAACTGCCGTGCACTCACCGTATGCCCCAAGGTGCGCACGGTACAACGGGTGTGGTGCGGATGACCCCGGAGCGTGACCTGCTATGTAAGCGCTGCCACTACAGGCGAGCAGTCAAACAAACGCAAGATCCACACCCAGTGATAGACAAGTTCCCATGGGCGTACTCGACGGCAAGGCGGCGCTGGTCACCGGTGGATCACGCGGCATCGGCGCGGCGATCGTACGGCGGTTGGCCGCGGACGGCGCTGTGGTCACCTTCAGCTATGCCAGCACCGAGGCCGCGGCAGCGGACGTGGTCGCCGAGGTGAAGGCGGCCGGTGGTGAGGCGATCGCGGTCCAGGCCGACCAGGCCGATCTGACCACCATCGACGAGCTGTTCGACCGCGCGACCGCGCCGACAGGGTCTCTCGACATCTTTGTCTGCAACGCGGCCCAGGCGGCGGTGAAGCCGATCGCCGACGTCACCGAGGACGACTACGACGACTTGTTCGCGACCAACGTCAAAGGACCGTACTTCGCCATCCAGCGTGCCGGCCGGACCCTGCGCGCCGGCGGCCGGATCATCGCGATCTCCACCCTCAACACCGCCGTACCCGGTCCGGGCATCTCGCTGTACGCCGCCAGCAAGGGGGCGCTCGAGCAGTTCGTCAAGGTCGCCGCTCGTGAGTACGGCGCCCGCGGGATCACTGCGAACACGGTGTCACCGGGGGCGACCGACACGGACATGTTCCACCAGGAGAACCCGCCGGAAGCCAAGGACGCGCTGGTCGGGATCACCGCACTCGGCCGGATCGGTGAGCCCGCCGAGGTGGCGGACGTGGTCGCCTTCCTGGCCGGCCCCGACAGTCGCTGGCTGACCGGCCAGAACCTCCTCGCCACCGGAGGGCTGCTGATCTGAGTACCAAGGAGTTGCTCGCCGAAGTCGACGCCGCGGGTGATCCCGCGGTGGCGGAGGTGTTGTCGCGGTACTTCCAGCTGCAGGTGGGTGGCTACGGGTACGGCGACCGGATGATCGGCGTGAAACTCTCGACGATCCGCGGCATCCTCAAGCCCTACCTGCGCGCGGATCTCCCCCTGCCCGAGCTCGAGCAGGCCCTCACCAGCCCGGTCCACGAGCACCGGCTCGCCATCCTCTGCCTGCTCGCCGACCGCGCGTCCCGCAGCCTCAAACCGCGTACGGCGAACACGGCGGAGCTCACCGCGATCCACGAGCTCTATCTGCGCAGTACGGCGTACATCAACAACTGGGACCTGGTCGACTGCAGTGCTCCGCAGGTCGTCGGGGGCTACGTGCTCGACAAGCCCCGGGATGTCCTCTACTCACTGGTGCGTTCGGAGTCGTTGTGGGAGCGGCGGATCGCACTGGTGGCGACGCAGTTCCTGATCGGCGTCGGGCAGACCGCGGACACCTATGCACTGGCCGCCGAGGTGCTCGGCGATCGCGAGGACCTCATCCACAAGGCATCCGGCTGGATGCTGCGCGAAGCCGGCAAGCGCGTCTCCGAAGCCGAGCTGCTCGCGTTCCTCGACCAGCACGCGACCCAGATGCCGCGCACGATGCTCCGCTACGCGATCGAGCGTCTCGACCCCGCGGTCCGCAAGCATTACCTCGCACTCCGCTGAGCGAGATTTGTCGACAAGTCGGCCAGGTCAGCTCGACGACGGCGAGGGCGTCCGGCTGTCGGCGTACGGCGGAGCCTCGAGAGCGCAATGGGTGTGGTGGTGGACGCGGGCCGGGGTCTTGCCCGGCTTCTCCTTCGGCTCGCCCACGGTGAACCACGCGATCGCGCCGCCGGCCGCGCACAGGATCGCTGAGATCCACAGCGCCCGGCCGAATCCTTTGTGGAATTCAATGGCATCGAGATAGGTGTCACCGGTGATCCCGGCCGCCATCGGGATCGCCGCGACCGCCATCAGTTGCGCCGACCGGGCGACCGCGTTGTTGACGCCGGACGCGATCCCGGCGTGGTGGTCCGCCACCGACGACAGGACAGTCGCGGTCAGCGGTGCCACGGTCGCGACCAGGCCGAGCCCGAGCACGACCACGGCCGGCAGGACGGTGTCGAAGTACCCGGAGCCCGGCTGGATCCGCAGCATCAGGAGGAACCCTGCCGCCATCAGTACCGGCCCGATCGTCATGGGCAGCTGGGCTCCGATCCGATCGGACAGGCCACCGGCGTACCCGGACAGGGCGAGCATCAGCGCGGTCATCGGGAGCAGGGACGCGCCGGCCCAGAGCGCGCTGTAGCCGAGCACGGTCTGCAGGTAGACGACGAGCAGGAAGGTGGCCGTGCCGAGACCGCCGTAGACGGCGACCGTGACCAGGTTGGCGCCGGTGAAGCGGCGGTTGGCGAAGATGCCAGGTGGCAGCATCGGGTGCGAGCTGCGCCGCTCGACCTCGACGAAGAACGCCAATGCGCCCACACCGATCGCCAGGCTGGTCAGGACGGCCGGATCGCCGAAACCACGCTCGCCCGCGCTGATCAGGCCGAAGGTAAGCCCGGCCAGACCGATCGTGGCCAGGATCGCGCCGTTGATGTCGAGCCGGCCGGCCGCCTCTTCGTCGCGGGTCTCGGGCACGTGCCGGAGCGTAACCAGGACGGTCACCGCCGCGACCGGCACGTTGAGCAGGAAGATCAGCCGCCAGGAGCCGCTGTCGACCAGGCTGCCGCCGACGAAGGGGCCGACCGCCGCGGCCACCGACGTGAGGCCGGACCAGCTGCCGACCGCCTTGGCGCGATCGGCCTGCCGGAACGTCGTCTGCAGGATGGCCAGGCTGCCGGGCGTGAGTAGCGCACCGCCGATGCCCTGCAGGACCCGGCCCGCGATCATCACCTCGAGGGTGGGAGCGACCGTGCACACCATCGACGCGACCGCGAACCAGATCACCCCGATGACGTACACCCGCCGCCGCCCGAGCCGGTCACCGAGCGAGCCGCTGAGCAGGACCAGGGAGGCGAGCATCAGCATGTAGCCGTTGACGATCCACTGCAGGCCGGCCATGCCGGCGTTGAGTTCCTCGCCCATCGCCGGCAACGCGACGTTCACCACCGTGCCGTCCAGGAACGCCATCCCCGACCCCAGCGCCGTCGCGGCCAGCACCCACCGGCCCCGGCTGGTCCCCAACGCGATCTGCTCGCTCATGGGGTCAGACTACGGCCGGGACAGCGGCAGGTATCAGGCTCAGTGGGGCAGATTCAGCTGGAGTACGACGAGGGCCTGACTGGCCGGGATGTTGGGCAGGATGCCGAGCTTGGGCGGGTCGCCGACCGCGCACCGGGTGTCGGTCATCAGCGGACAGACCGCGTTGAGCAGCCCACTGGTGACGGTGAAATCGACAGGCAGCGTCCCGTCGGCCGTCGAGGTGAGTGGCCGGATCGCCGCGCCGGCCCGATCCGCCGTCGACGGTGTGGCGCGGACCGATGAGCCCGCCAGTCGATAGGTCAGCCGGATCCTGGTGGCCGCGGTCGTCAGTGGTACGTCGGCCGCGCTGCTGAGGGTGGTCTGCTCGAGCGGGATCGACTGGTCCTGGGCGACCAGCTTCAGGTTCGTCGCTCTGGGAGTGGTCTTGGCCATCATCCCGGGCAAGTGCTCACCCGACGACGGCAACTGCAACTGCAGGATGTTCGTGGCCTCGAGCAACATCAGGTCCTCGGTGACGTCGAACGACCCGTCCGGGCGCGGTACGGCGACCAGCTTGATGCCGGGCTTGGTCACACCGGGACCGGGGCTGACCGACACGGTCGGCGTCGGCGTCGCGTTGGCCGGTCCAGAACCCCCGCTGTCGATCCCGGGGCTGGGCGCGACCGGGGTGGCGTTCCCGTCCGAGCAGGCGGCGGCCGCGCTGAGCCCCAGCGTCAGCGCGACCGCCGCCAGCACCCGCACTGCCCTGCGGCCGGCGCTGAGATCCTCCACCCCCGATGAGGCGCTCGGGAGGAGCTCACGTTCCGGAGCACCGGGATCCGACATGAGTAACCGCCCCCAAACGGTCCTGGCCGTTTCCTCTGGTGGCCGGAACGGACTTGGGCATACGATACGCCCGAATTAGTGGGGTTCGGCAATTACTGCCGTGTTTTTCGTGAGCTTCGGAGGGGGCGCAGAATGGTGAAACGGAGCGTGTCCGGACAATTCCGGGCTGTATCAAGTGGGGTATTTTCGAGAATTCGGGGTCCGGTAATTCGAAGGGTGATTCCGCTGCTGCTGGCGGTGACGGTCGCGGGGGCGCCGGCAGTTCTGGCGGCACCGGCCCAGGCCGCGGCCGGTGCCAACCTGTACTTCGTCCAGGGCCTGCCCGGACGCACCCTGGACATCAGCATCGACGGGCGCCAGGTGGCCACCGGGGTCGCAGGCGCGAAGCTGATCGGGCCGTTCGGGGTTGCCGCCGGCAAGCGGACGATCACTGCCAGGCAAGGCGGAAAGGTGGTCATCCAGCGCGACGTGACGGCCGGCTCCGGTGCCAGCCTCGACGTTGTCATCCACCAGCCGGTCTCGCCGACCGGGAACCCGTTGATCACGACGTACGCGAACAACCTGAACGCGGTGCCCAAGGACAAGGCCGGGCTCCGGGTGGCGCACGACGCGGCGGTGGGACCGGCAGACATCCGGGTCAACGGCCAGGTGCTGTTCGCCAATGTGGCGAATGGTGAATCGCTCGACGCCGTCGTTCCGGCCGGGACCTACAAGGTCGACATCGTGCCCGCGGGGGCAACTTCACCCGTTGTTCTCGGTCCGTTGGATCTGCCGGTGAAGGCCGGATATCTGACCCGCGTATTCGCGATCGGGGCACCGAGCTTGAAGACGATGACGGTGGCACTCGGAACGATCAAGGTCCCGGCGACGGGATCGGACAAGCCCAAACTGGTGAACACCGGAACCGGAGGGCAGGCGGCAGAGCTTGACCAGGCGCGAAACTCTGCCGAGTCCAACGAGTCCGGCCTCTGGGTCGTGGTGTTCCTGGCCGGGATGCTCGCGGCCATGGTGACGGTCCGGAAGGTCGCTGGAAAGAGGGTCCGTCGCTGAAACGGTGGCTGATCAGCTCGGTGCTGTGCTGTCTGGTCCTGGCGGGTTGCACCGCCAGGGCCGACAGTGCGGTGTCCGGCTCCGGTACGGGCGACGGCACTTCAACGCCGGCGCCGTCGTCCGTCCCGAGGTTCACCGGCGAGATCACTCCGACGATCCCGCTGCCGTCCGATCCGATCTCCGCACCACCCGGCCGGGTAGGGACGCCGGCCCCGAGCCAGCGGATCCGCTTCATCCCGCAGCAGGTCGTGCTGCCCGGCGGCGCGACGGCTCCGGTGCTTCAGGCAACGACTGTCGACGGTCAGCTCCAGGTGCCCGCCGAGGCCAAACGGGTCGGCTGGTGGGACGGCGGCGCCGAGGCCGGTGATCCGTTCGGCTCGGTGGTCCTGGCCGGTCATGTGGACACCAAGACCGAAGGCCTCGGCTTCTTCGCCCGGTTGCGGCGCGTGAAGCCGGGGGAGGTCGTCGTACTCCATGGCTCCGGCCACACGGCGTCGTACAAGGTCGCCTCGATCGCGTCGGTGCCGAAGAACGCGCTGGCGACCAAGAGTGGCGCCTTCACCCAGACCGGTGACCATCGGCTGGTCCTGATCACCTGCACCGGCGCGTACGACGCCTCCCGCGGAGGGTACGAGGACAACCTGGTCGTCACCGCGACCGCGATCGGTCTGGCGAAGTAGGCTCGGCCGTCATGGCCAGGTATTTCGACGTGCACCCGGAGAATCCGCAGCGGCGGTCGATCGGGCAGGTAGTGGACCTGCTGCGCGACGGCGGGCTGATCGCGTACCCGACCGACTCGTGTTTCGCGCTCGGCTGCCAGCTGGGGAACCGGGACGGGATCGACCGGATCAAGACGATCCGGCACCTGGACGACCGGCACCACTTCACACTCGTGTGCCAGGACTTCGCCCAGCTCGGGCAGTTCGTGCACATCAGCAACGCCGTCTTCCGTTCGATCAAGGCGGCGACGCCCGGCAGCTACACGTTCATCCTGCCGGCCACCAAGGAAGTGCCGCGCCGGTTGCTGCACCCGAAGAAGAAGACGGTCGGCGTACGGATCCCGGACCACGTGGTCACCCAGGCCCTGGTCGCGGAACTCGGCGAACCACTCGTCTCCAGCACTTTGCTGCTGCCCGACCACGAAGAGCCGATGACGCAGGCCTGGGAGATCAAGGAAGAGCTCGACAACCAGATCGACGCCGTCATCGAGGGTGAGACCGGCACCGAACCCACCACGGTCATCGACTTCTCCGACGACGTACCCGAGATCGTCCGCGTCGGTGCGGGGGACCCCAGACCGTTCGAGTGAGGTCTTGCGGTTGGCAAGTTTGTGCCCGATGGTGGCGGATGAAAGTCAATCAGTAACGCATCCTCACCCGCCCCGGAGGAGCCATGAAACGTCTCGTGTTCGCGCTGCTCGCCCTTGTCCTGCTGGTTGGCCTGCCGGCCCCGGCGTACGCGTATGCCAACGCCTTCTTCCCGACCCAGAGCAGTGGGAATCGTGGAGCCGACGTCCAGGCGATCCAATTTCTGCTGCAGTACAACGGGCAGTCGGTCGCCGCGGACGGGGTGTTCGGTGCGACCACAGTCTCGGCGGCCAAGGCGTTCCAGACAGCCAAGGGACTGGGCGTCGACGGGATTGTCGGACCGCAGACGTGGACGGCCCTGGCGCCGACGATCCGGTCAGGCGACAACAACGCGGCGGTGAAGGCTCTGCAGGTCGAGTTGAACGCGAAGCGGCGGCTGAGCCTGGCGGTCGATGGAGTGTTCAGTACGGCGGTCCGCGACGCGGTGGCGGCATTCCAGTCACATGCCGGGATCGGCGCGGACGGAATCGTCGGCCCGATCACCTGGCGCAACCTCGCCTGGCACTACGACTACCCGGACTTCACCGCGAACCTGTGCGACCAGGACCCGGACGGCAACGGTACGGCGGCCAACTGGGCCACCTCGGCCGCGGTCGCCGAACTCGAGCAGGGCGCGAGATCCTTCGCGTCCACCGGGCAAGGCCAGGTCCCGTACGGCGATGCCGGTTTCGAGCACGGTGGTGACATCCCCGGCCACGGCAGTCACGACGTGGGTATGGACATCGACATCTGGCCGATCCGCACCGACAACGGCCAATGCACCGCGGGCCGGATCACCTGGCAGTCGGCGACGTACGACCGCGCGGCCACCCGCCAGCTCATCCAGTCCATCAAGGCGGCGGCGCCCGGTCACGTCCGCATCATCTTCTTCAACGACCCCACCCTGATCAACGAGGGCCTGACCACCGAATGGCCCGCCCACGACAACCACCTCCACGTTCGCTTCTGCGAAAAGGTCCACCCGAACTCCCTCTACACCTGCTGACATAGTTGGGGCTGTGACCACACTCGACCTGTCGCCCGACGAACTGCTCACCACCACCCGCACGGTGCGGAAGCGGCTCGATCTGGAGAAGCCTGTTCCGCTCGAGCTGATCCGGGAGTGCATCGAGATCGCGTTGCAGGCGCCGTCGGGGAGTAACCGGCAGACCTGGCATTGGCTGGTGATCACGGATGCGGAGAAGCGGGCGGCGATCGGGGAGTACTACCGCCTTGCGGTCGAGAAGTACCTGGCCGGCTCCGGAGCCGCCGGCAAGTTGTACGCCGACGACCCGGTGCGCGGGCCCGTGCAGCGCAGAGTCGGGGACAGCGTGGCCTACCTGGGTGAGCGGATGGGCCAGGTCCCCGTGCTGGTGATCCCGTGCATGACGGCCACCTCGTTGCCCGCCGGGAACCAGGCCGGCCTCTGGGGCTCGATCCTGCCGTCCGCGTGGAGCTACATGCTCGCCGCCCGGGCCCGCGGACTCGGTACGGCGTGGACCACGTTGCACATGACGTACGAGCAAGAGGTCGGCGGACTGCTCGGGTTGCCCGAAGAAGTCCGGCAGACGGTGCTGATCCCGACGGCGTACACGATCGGCACGAATTTCAAGCCCGCGCCGCGTCAGCCAGTCGACGAAGTTCTGCACCTCGACACCTGGTAGGTCACGAGGCGGCCATCTCCTCGATGGTCAGGCCGCTCAGGACCGAGCGTGGTTCGGTGACGGTCAGGTCGAGTGCCGGATCGGCCGCGTCGTCACGAACCTTCACCAGCAGCCAGTCCTCGCCGGTACGGGTGAACGCCCAAGCACCGTTCAGTTTCACCCCGTGCAACTGCACCTTCAGATGCCCGCGCTCGATCGCCACCGCCGGATCCACCAACTGCCGGCGATCGTCCCGGGTCAGGTTGGTGAAGACGCCCGCGTCCCAGACGATCACCGCGCCACTGCCGTACTGACTGTCCGCGATCACACCTTCGTACGACGCGTACTCCAGATCGTGGTCCGTAGTGAATACCGCGAGCCGCTTCACGGTCGGGTCCAGCGACGGCCCGCGCGGAACCGCCCACGACTTCAGTACGCCGTCCACCTCGAGCCGGACGTCGTAGTGCAGCCGCCGGGCATCGTGCAGCTGCACCACGAAAATGGGCTTGGACGACGTCAAGCGGCGGCTGCCGCGGGGTACTCGATCCGGTCCCGGAGCACCTCGAGGATGCCGCGGAGCAGCCGGGAGACCTGCATCTGGCTCACTCCGATCTCGGCGCCGATGTCCGCCTGGGTCTGTTCCTGGATGAACCGCAACTCCAGGATCCTACGCTCGCGCGGCTCCAGGCTGCTCAGCGCCGGTTCGAGCATGGCGACGGTCTCCAGCCGCTCGTACGCCGTGTCGTCGGAGGCGAGGGACTCGCCCAGGTTGGCGGCCGCGTCCCCCTCGAGCGGACGGTCCAGCGACATCACCGCGAAGCAGCCGTCCGCGGCGAGCGCGGCCGATACGTCCTCGACCTCGCTGCCGATCGCCTCGGCCAGCTCCGGCGCCGTGGGCTCGCGGTGGAGCTCCTGGAACAGCCCAGCCCGGACCGCGCCGATCGACCCCTGGAGCTCCTGCAGCCGCCGCGGGATCCGGACGGTCCAGGAACAGTCGCGGAAGTACCGCTTCACCTCGCCCCGGATCGTCGGTACGGCGTACGCCAGGAACGGGGTGTCCGTGGCCGTGTCGTAGCTGTGGGCGGCCTTGACCAGGCCCAGGGAGGCAACCTGGTCAAGGTCGTCCGCTTCCACGCCACGGCCACGGAAGCGCATGGCGATACTGCGGGCGATGCCGAGGTTGAGCTCGATCGCTTGATCCAGGAGGGCCTGGCGGACGTCGGCGTCGGCGCTGGCCGCGCGGCGGGTGAGCAGCGATCGGGTTTCTTCGTCTCGCCGTTCGGCCGGATCGGCCGTCTGATCGGCGGCGGTGCTGAGTGGTGCGGTGTTCATCTGTTCTGACCTCGCGACGTGAATGTCACGGCGCGGCACATGGTCTGGACCGCGGCCAGGAGCCTGCTCTGACATTCCTACCCCAGGATAGGGCGGTTATGCGTCGGCCGGCTGTCCTTTCCGAGCAATCTGAATTACCGCTAACGGCGCGTCACTTAGCGGTTGTAGGGTGGCCTTTGGTTGGGAAGCCAGCCCCCCGACGTTGGCTTTGTTCCCTTGCGAGGGCGACGATGACCGAACTCCAGCACCACCCCAGCGCAGTACGACGTCACTCCACTCCCTCCGCCCCTGTCCAGAAGTCAGGTGCCATGCCAGTAGCCACTTCTCCGGTCCGGCCAACCGCCGTCCAGGTCCGCATCGGCGGCCGCTGGATCGCGGGCCAGGAACTGGGCCGCCGGACCGGGACGGCCGGGGCCGACGAGATTCTCGTCAGCCACCACGGCCATCTCGTCTGGGTCGACCAGCAGTCGGTGCGCGAATCCTAGGAAGCTGAATCCCCTGACAGATAAGGCTGATTCAGCAGAGAGATTTCGCAACCAGGTTGCCGATCTCGATCGCCGACGCCGACTGCGCCGGGTCGAACAGCGCCCGAGTGAGGGCGAACGCAACGCCTGAGCGCGTATCGGCCCAGGCGACACTGCCACCCATGCCCGGCATGCCGAACGTCGTCGGACTCTCCTCGGCCGTCGAGCCGAGCCGTCCGATCGCGTAACCCATCGCCCACGTTCCGTCGTTGCCCAGCAGTTCGTCCGGCCCGGTGAACACAGGTCCCGTGACTTCGGCGACCCGTTCCGGCCGAATCAGTCGGACACCGTCGACCTCGCCGATCAGAGCCGCGTACAGCTTGGCGATGCCGCGGGCAGTCAGGAAGCCGCTGGACGGACGCTCGGCGGCGAGCACCTCTGGCCGGCCGTTGAAATGCGCGGCCCGGGGGAGCACTTCCGGCGGTGTGACCTTTGCGAACAGTCCGGCCAGCATTGCGAACGTCTCCTCGGCCCCGTCCGGTTCGATTAGCGTGGCGACGCGGGATTGCTGGTCCAGCGGTACACCGATGTAGACCTCGTCCGCGATCCCCAGTGGCTCGGCGATGTCCCGCAGTACGTCGGAGATCCGCCGGCCGGTCGCGCGCCGGACGATCTCGCCGACCAGATAGCCGAAAGTCTCGGCGTGGTAGGTCATCTTGGTGCCTGGCTCCCACCAGGGCTCGGCGGAGGCGAGGTACGACGTGATCGTCGTCCACCGGGTGGTGTCCTCGACCGTGGTTCCGGGTGCGAGGGCCGGTAGTCCGATCGAGTGGGTCAGCACATGTCGCAGGGTCGCCTTCTCCTTGCCGTTCGCTGCGAATTCGGGCCAGAGGTTCGCGATCGGGGCGTCGTACTCGAGAACACCCCGGTCGACCAGCACGTTGGCGACGGTCGCGGTGGCCGCTTTGCCGGTGGATGCACTGTAGAAAAGGGTGTCCGACGTGGTCCCGGCCGTTGCGTCGACGATTAGCTCACCCTGCTGATAGACCGCCACCTGCAGCCCGAGCTCGGTCGCCACGAGTTCGTCGAGCCGCCCCTGGATCTGATCCTGAAGGTTCGTCACATTTCTCATCCTGTCTGTCCGCGTGCCCTTTCACGGACGAGTCGGAACGGGAATGGCCTTCTTGACGTGATGGCGATGACAGACTGCGGTGGTGGAGTTGCGGCAGCTGGAGTACTTCGTGGCGGTGGCGCACGAGCGGAGCTTCACGTTGGCGGCCCGGCGGCTGCACGTGGTGCAGAGCGCGGTGAGCGCCGCGATCGCCGCGCTGGAACGGGATCTGAAGGTCACGCTGTTCGAGCGCAGCGCCCAGCGCGTGGTGCTGACAGAAGCCGGTACGGCGTTCCTCCCGGAAGCGCTCGCGGTGATGGACGCGGTCCAAGGGGCTCGTGATGTCGTCGACGAGCTCGGCTCCGGGATGCGTGGATCCGTCCGCGTCGGCCTGCTGCCGGGCCTCGGGCTGATCGACCTGCCGGCCGCGGCTGGTGAGTTCCGCCGGCGCTACCCGAACGTCGAGCTGCAACTCCGGGTCGACGCCGAGGGGTCGGCCGGTGTCATCGTCGCGCTGCGGAACGGAGACATCGACGTCGGTTTCCTCGGGATCGCGGCCGGCAGCGTGCCGCGCGAGCTGACCGCGTGGGAACTGCTCCGGGTTCCCCAGGTTCTCGCGGTCCCGGTCGGGCACCGGCTCGCGCGCCGGCGGACGGTGACGCTGGCCGACCTCGCTGACGAGGCGTTCGTGGACTTCCCGCCCGGGTTCGGCACCCGGACGCTGATCGACCAGCGGTTCGAGGCGGCCGGGCTGTCGCGGCACGTGGTGGTCGAGGCGCTCGGGATCGAGAACGGTGTCCAGTTCGTGGCGCATGGTGTCGGCCTCGGCGTCCTGCCCGGGTACGCCGTGGCCGGCGTCGACGCGATCCGCGTCGTACCGATCAAGGACGAGTCGTTCCAGTGGTCGCTGTACATGGCCACGCTCAAGAAGCGGAAGCCGACCGCGGCGCTGCGGGCTTTGCTCGGCCTGGTCAGCACCCATCTCCGGCAGCCGCCGGGCACGGAACTCGGCGAGGACGTGAGTCAACAGAAGTGATCCCCCCGGAAGCCACACGCGGAACGGCAGCGGATCGGGCAGGTGGATCAATTAGATTGATTTACCCATCGACTTGAGTCGTTGGACTTGATGCATCGGTCGCAGCAAGATCTTTGGTGTCAGCAAGACACCGAGATCGAGGAGCAGGACGATGACCGAGAACACCACCGCCGGACGGGTCGCCATCGTGACCGGGGGATCGAGCGGAATCGGCCGTGAGGCCGCTGCCCGCCTGGGCCGGGACGGCTACGCGGTGGCGATCGTGTACGCCAGCAACCAGAGCAACGCCGAAGAGGCCGTCAAGGAGGTCGAGCAGGCGGGTGGCCGGGCGATCGCGGTTCAGGCCGACGTCGCCGACGAGACCGCGGTCGCCGCGCTGTTCGACCGGACCGAGCAGGAGTTCGGCGGAGTCGACGTGGTCGTGAACGCCGCTGGGATCATGCCGCTGTCGCCGCTCGCCGACCTCGACCTGGAGGTCTTCGACCGGGTCGTCCGGACCAACCTCCGCGGCACGATCGTGGTCGACCAGCAGGCGGTTCGGCGACTCCGCTCCGGCGGTGCACTTATCAACGTTTCCAGTTCCCTCACCAAGCTGGCCAGGCCCGGCTACTCCGCCTACTCCGCCACCAAGGGCGGCGTCGAAGCGATCACCTTGATCCTGGCCCGCGAGTTGCGCGGCCGCGACGTCACTGTCAACACCGTGGCCCCCGGCCCGACCGCGACCCCGCTGTTCTTCGAAGGCAAGCCGCAGGAACTGATCGACCGGATCGCCGCCGAGCCGCCGCTCGAGCGTCTGGGCGAGCCGTCCGACATCTCCGAGATCATCGCCTTCCTGGCCGGCCCGGCCCGCTGGATCAACGGCCAGGTCATCTACGCCAACGGTGGCTCGGCCGCCTGACCAGCACCATCCCTTCGCCCGCCCTCCCCAGAAACGGAAACCGTCATGAGCAAGACAATTCTGATCAGTGGTGCGTCGAGTGGGTTCGGTGCCCTCACCGCCCGCGCCCTGGCCGACGCCGGCCACATCGTCTACGCCGGGATGCGCGATGTCGCGGGCCGCAACGCAACCGCCGCCGCGGACGCCAAGCAGTACTCGACCGAGCGCAAGGTCGACCTTCGCGCCGTCGAGCTGGACATCAGCACGGACGCCTCCACCCAGCAGGCCGTCGCCACCGTGATCAGGGAGCAAGGACGTCTCGACGTACTCGTGCACAACGCCGGCCACATGGTCACGGGTCCGGCCGAGGCCTTCACGCCGGAGCAGTTGGCCGCGCTGTACGACACCAACGTGGTCGGCACGCAACGGCTCAACCGGGCGGCGCTCCCGCATCTGCGTGAACAGGGCGACGGGCTGATGGTTTGGGTCGGCAGTTCGAGCACCCGCGGCGGCACTCCGCCGTACCTGGCTCCGTACTTCGCGGCGAAGGCGGCGATGGACGCGCTGGCGCAGAGCTACGCGCTGGAGGTCGCGCGGTTCGGGATCGAGACGACGATCGTCGTCCCGGGTGCCTTCACCCACGGCACCAATCACTTCGCCCACAGCGGCTCGCCGGCCGATGCGGACGTGGTCGCGGCGTACGAGACGAAGTACGCCGGGCTGATGGAGCAGGTCTCCCAGAAGCTGGCCGAGCTCGAGCCGGCCTGGGCCGATGTCGCGGAGGTCGCCCAGGCGATCGTGACCGTGGTCGGTACCGAGAAGGGCCGCCGGCCGTTCCGGGTCCACATCGACCCATCGGACGACGGCGCCGCGGTGGTGAACGGAGTTGCCGACCGGGTCCGCGCCGAGCTGCTCCGCCGGATCGGTCTCGACGACCTTCTGCACCCGTTGGCGGGATGACCTTGATCGACCTCCACGCGCACTTCCTGCTGCCGGAGTACGTCGCGGCGGCGGAGCGGGCGGGACACCTTCGGCCAGACGGGATGCCCGCCTGGCCGAAGTGGTCTGTGCGGAAGCACTTGGCGGAGATGGACCGGGCTGGGATCGAGAAGGCTGTGCTGTCGGTGCCGTCGCCGGGCGTGCACTTCGGTGACGACTTCCGGGCCCAGGTATTGGCCAGGCAGGTCAACGAGGCCGCCGCGACGCTGGGCCGTGATCATCCGGGCCGGTTCGGATTCTTCGCGAGCCTGCCGTTGCCGGATGTCGAAGGCGCGTTGGTCGAGGTGGACTACGCGTACGACGTCTTGCACGCGGATGGCGTCGTACTGCTGAGCAATGCCGGCGGCATGTATCCGGGCGACCCGTCGTGGGAGCCACTGTGGCGGGAGCTGGATGCGAGGTCGGCCATGGTGCTGCTGCATCCGACGTCACCACCACAGTGGCGTCAGGTCGCGCTGGACCGGCCGCGACCGATGATCGAGTTCCCCTTCGACACGGCCCGGGCGGTCACCGATCTGGCGTTGACCGGTGTCTTGACCCGCTACCCCGGCATTCGTTTCGTGGTCGTCGCGCAAGGCGACCTGTTCCCGTTCCTCAGCGAGCGCATCGACCACTTTCACGGGACGTCGAACGTGGCCGGTCAGCTGAAGAACCTCTCGTACGCTTCCGGCAGCGGCTACTGCTGTGCCGCGTAGTCGAGGGCGAACCTGATCGTCCGCTCCTGCTCCTCCGGCGTCCCGACCGGGCAGAAGACGAACTCTGTGGTCCCCGCGTCCGCGAATCGCTGGATCTCCTTTGCTACCGCCGACTCGTCGCCGAGTACGGCGGTGTCCTCCGGTCCCGCCTTCCCGCCGCGATCGAGCACCGCCCGGTACGCCGGCATGTCGCCGGCGGCACCGAAGCGTTCCCGGATCCACTCGCGAGTCGCATCTGCGTCGTCGGTGAGTGCGATGCAGGCGGCCGCGATCACCTGTGGTTGCGGCCGACCTTCGTCAGTCGCGGCCCGGTCGATGGTCGGGCGGATGTAGCTCTCGATCAGTTCGGGTCCGACCCAGCTGGTCATCGTCCCGGCGGTCAGTTCGCCGGCCGTCTTGAGCATTCGCGGGCCTAGTGCGGCGAGGATCAAGTCGGGCGCCTCCGCGCCGGTGATCTCGATCTGACCGCGAGCCGTCAGCCGTTCACCCGCGTAGTTGGTGGGCTCGCCGGAGAGCAGTGGTCCGAGCGCTTCGACGTACTCGCGTGTGTACTTCGCGGGCCCCTCCATCGACAGGCCGAACATCCCCTCGATGATCTGCGGATGACTCGTCCCGATCCCCAGCGTGAGCCGGTTGCCCGATACGGCCTGCACGCTGAGCGCCTGCGCTGCCAGGACCATCGGGTGTCGCGGGTAAATCGGTACGACGCCGACGGCGAACTCGATCGTCGAGGTCAGCGGCGCCGCCCCGGCGATCAGAGTGAGTGCGTCCCAACCGGTCCGTTGGCTGAACCAGATGCGGTCCACGCCGTGGTCCTGCGCCGTACGCGCGGCTGCCCCGACCTCCTCGATCCGGAGGCCTTCTTCCTCGATCCACAGTCCGTTTCTCATGTCCACCAGTCAACGAGCGCGGCGATCGGCGACCAAGACGCAGCTACGCTGTGCAGTGATAAGGAATCGTGATCGCTGGGGGTGGCCAATGGAGCTACGGCAGCTGCGGTACTTCGTCACCGTCGCCGAGGAACTCCACTTCGGCCGGGCCGCCGAACGGCTGAACATCGTCCAGCCCGCGGTCAGTCAGCAGGTCGCGCGGCTCGAACGGGAACTCGGCCTCAAGCTCCTCGACCGCTCGTCGCGGCACGTCCGGCTCACCGGCGACGGCGAGCGGATGCTGAGCGAGGCGCGGACGATTCTTGGCGCCGCTGATCACGCCACCGGGGTCGCCGCGGAGCTCGCATCCGGCCGGGCCGGCGTTCTCCGGATCGGTACGGCGCCGGGTCTGCGGGACCGGCTCGAGCGCGGTCTCGCCGCCCTCCGATCGAGTACTCCGAACCTCGAGATCAAGCTCAGCTCAGGAGCCGCGGCCGACCACCTGGATGCCCTTCGCTCCGGTGACCTGGATGCCGCGTTCGTTCGCGGCGAGGTGGCCGCCGCCGATCTCCAGGTGATCGAGCTCTGGCGGGATCCGCTGTCGGTCCTGGTGCCATCGGCGTACCGGTCGGACGACGGGGTGAAGCTCGTCGACCTGGCCGGCCTGCCGATGCGACTGCCGTCCGACCCCTGGCTGCGGGAGTTCCTCACCGCTGCCTGCCGGGACGCCGGATTCGAGCCGGTGCCGGGACGGGCGGCGGACGACCTGGAGAGCGCGATCGTCGAGATGTCGACCGGTTCGCCGGCCTGGACCGTCGTGTACGGCACGTCGTGCGGATCGGCCGAAGGGGTCCTGTGGATGGGGCCGTTCGCGCCACCGCTGAGCGCTCCCGGCAACCTGGTGATCGCCCCGGGCCGGCCGGCCGCGTGCGCCGACGTACTCGTCTCGGCCTTCGAATGACCCCCGGCGGGCCCTGACAGCACCGCCGGGGGGCCGGGTGTTGATCTCTCAACAAGAACGGGACTGTACGCGGGGAAGCCTGTTCCGAGGAGGGCTCGTCTCACAATTGGATCCAGGCGACTTTGATGGCTCCCGGTGAGCGGTCGCTGACGCTGCGGGTTTATCGTTGGCTCTTGCAACCAAATATCAGGCTGGGTGAGGACACGCCGGCCGCTTCCGCCCCGGAGCAGCACACCCCGCTGCTTCGGCCGCAGCGACCCCGCGTACGAACGGAACCCGATGTCTGCCACCCGGACCTTGGACACGCCCACAGCCGTTACCTCTTCGGGTGATCCCGGACTCTCGCACCGCGAGATCCTGGAGATCCTGGCCGGACTGCTGGCCGCGCTGTTCACCGCCGTACTGAGCTCGACCATCGTCAGCAACGCGCTGCCGACGATCATCGCGGACCTGGAAGGCACCCAGACGCAGTACACCTGGGTGATCACCGCCAGCCTGCTCGCGATGACGGTGTCCACCCCGGTCTGGGGCAAGCTCTCCGATCTGATGAGCAAGAAGTTGCTGGTCCAGCTCGCGATCCTGATGTTCGTGGCCGGGTCGGCGCTCGCCGGAGCCGCGCACAACGTCCCGTTCCTGATCGGCGCGCGAGTCCTGCAGGGCTTGGCGATGGGCGGCCTGATGGCCCTCGCCCAGGCGATCGTCGGGGCCGCGATCCCACCGCGCGACCGCGGGCGGTACTCCGGCTACATGGGCGCCGTGATGGCGGTCGCCACCGTGTCCGGACCGCTGGTCGGTGGCGTCATCGTGGACACGTCGTGGCTCGGCTGGCGCTGGTGCTTCTACGTGTGCGTGCCGCTCGCCGTACTGTCGTTGCTCGTTTTGCAGAGGTACCTGCACCTGCCGGTCATCAAGCGCAAAGTCAAAATGGACTACGTCGGCGCGATCCTGATCGCGGGCGCGGCCAGCCTGCCGCTGATCTGGGTGTCGTTCGCCGGCGAGCACTTCCCGTGGTGGTCCTGGCAGACCGGCGCCTACCTCGGCGGTACGGCGGTCCTCGGCATCCTGGCCATCATCGTCGAGACCCACGCGCGCGAGCCGCTCGTACCGGTGAAGGTGGTCCGCGAACGTACGACCGCGCTGGCGATCCTGGCCAGCCTGTCGGTCGGGGTGGCGATGTTCGGCAGCGCGGTGTTCCTCGGGCAGTACTTCCAGGTGGCACGTGGCTACAGCGCGACCGAGGCCGGGTTGCTGACGATCCCGATGATGTTCGGGTCGTTCCTCGGGTCGGTCGGGTCCGGGCAGCTGATCACCCGGTTCGGCAAGTGGAAGCGGTACCTCGTGCTCGGTGGGCTGTTCCTCACCGCGGGCCTCGGCGTACTCGGGACGATCGACCACGCCAGCCCTTACTGGTACGTCGGCCTCGGGATGCTCTCGATGGGCATCGGCATGGGCATGATGATGCAGAACCTGGTGCTCGCCGTACAGAACACCGTCGACGTCAGCCAGGTCGGCGCGTCCAGTGCCACGGTCACGTTCTTCCGCAGCCTCGGTGGTGCGGTGGGGGTCTCGGTGCTCGGCGCGGTCCTGGCGAACCGGGTGATGAATCTGATCGCCGAGAACATCCGGGCTCTCGGGCCGGAGGCGGCGGCCGCGGCTTCCAGCGGGTCGAGTGGCAGCGTGCTGGACGTGAATGCGCTGCCGGCGCCGCTGGCCGAGATCGTGCGGCACGCGTACGGCGATGCGACCGGGATGATCTTCGTGATCGCGGCCGGTGCGGCGGTGGTCAGCCTGCTCGCGGTGCTGTTCATCCGGGAGGTTCCACTGCGGCGCACGGTCGCGATGACCTCCTCCGAAGCAGCACCGGTGCGTGAGACCGTTCCCGACGATCCGGCAGAGCGGGCCGCGGTGGTCGCCCTCGACGTGATCACGTCGGCCGAGCGGACCGCTCGCGAACGTGAACGTGAGGCGAACGAACGTGTCCAGGCCGCGGCGAACGTCGTACGCCAGATGCGCACCGACGTCGCTCACCTGTTCACCCGCGTCGACCAGCAGATCGCCGCCCTCGAGGACACGCTCCCCGACGCCGTCCCGCACCCGGCCGCCGCGATCCTGGATGCCCAGCGCCCAGCCGGCGAGCTCGTCGACGAGCTCCGCCGCTACGAACTGAGCGTCCTCAGCGCTAGCCAACGCACCGCCGACCACCTCCGGGAAACCGCGAGAACCGAGGCGGACGAAGTGTTGGCAGTCGCCCGCGCCGAAGAACTGGAAATCAGAGAACGCATCGCTGAATTGCAGGCAGTCGAACAACGCCTCCTCGGCACCATCCGCGACGGCCTCTCCCACACCCCGCCTCCACCACCCTCCATCCCGCACACCGCACCCAACGGCTACCCCGACAACACCCCCAACCGCCAACCCTTCGGCTAACCACCGGACTACCCCCACGCAGGTACGGATGTGTGTCGGGACCTGGCTCACATCGTGGGGGCTGGAGACGTGGAATAACAGGTCCCCGGTCCCGACTGCCTCGGCCCAGCCCCCAGTTCCTGGCTGTGGTTTCGGGTGTGGTTGGTGGGGGTGTCGGGGGTGGATGGCATGCTTCCGGGGGAGGGTTTGTCGAGCGAGGAGTGCCGTGGGGCCGTGGGACGTGGAGCAGGTGCTGGGGCTGGCGCCTGATCCTGCGTCCGCGAAGGCTGGGCAAGCGCAAGCCCGTACGGCGAAGTGGTCGGAGACCGGCGCGTCCGAGCGGGCGGTGTGGGGACTGTGTCAGGGGAGCGGCAAGCAGCCGTACCAGACCACGGTCGATCTGAGCGGACCGGCGTACAAGTGCTCCTGCCCGAGCCGGAAGTTCCCGTGCAAGCATGCGCTCGGGCTGCTGTTGCTCTGGGCCGGCGGAGACGTGCAACCGGGGGACGAGCCGGAGTGGGTGACGTCGTGGGTGGATCAGCGCGCGGCGCGGGCCGAGCGGCCGGAGCGGAAGCCGGGCGAGGTTGCGGACCCGTTGGCTGCTCAGCAGCGGGCGTCCCGCCGGGCTGATCGGGTGTCGGCCGGGATGGCTGAGCTGGCGAGCTGGCTGGACGATCAGGTCCGGCAAGGGCTCGGTGGGTTCGACCAGCGGGCGTATACCGAGTTGAGCCGCCTGGCGGCCCGCATGGTCGACGCGCAGGCGCCCGGGGTAGCCGGAGCGGTACGGCGAGCGGCCGGCGTCGTCGGCCGCGGTCACGGGTGGCCGGGTGAACTGCTCGAGGAGTTGTCGCTCATCCATCTGATCGTCTCGTCGCACGACCGGCTCGCCGAGCTGCCACCGTCGCTCGCCGACACCGTACAGTCCCGGATCGGCTGGACCGTCGAGACCGCGCGGGTGCTGGCCGAGGGGGAGAAGGTCGAGGACGACTGGCTCGTGCTCGGGCGCGTGATCGAGCCCGACGAGCGGCTCACGGTCCGCCGCATCTGGTTGCGTGGGGCAACAACCGGCCGGCTCGGTCTGATCCTCAGCTTCGCCGCCGCGGGGCGACCACTCGACCCGCTCCCGGCTCGACCGGGTGAGTACGTCCCGGGCGCGCTGTCCTTCTATCCCGGCGCACTCCCGATGCGAGCCCTTCTCACCCAGACCGCGCCTCGGTTGCCCGCACCCCGGCCGTCCGGATTCACCGCGCGCCAGGCGTTGGCGTCGTACGTCGAATCCGTCGCCGCCGACCCGTGGAACGAACGCTGGCCGCTGGTCCTGCAGGACGTCCGGCCGGCGCCGTACGGCGAAGGGTGGGCACTCGTGGATTCCGAAGGCGACGGCCTGGAACTGCTGCCCGGCGTGGATCCGTGGAAGCTGCTCGCGGTATCGGCCGGGGACCCGGTCACCGTCGCGGGTGAGTGGAACCGGGCCGGATTCCGCCCGATGACCTGCTGGCACGACGATCGGCCGGTGATCCTGTGAAGGGTTGGGACGGACTGGTCAGTTCGGCGTTGCTGGGCACGGATCGACGGCCGGCGCATTTCGAAGAGTTGCCTGAGGCTGTGCAGGAACGCTTGGGGGATGGTGGTCTGCTGGACGCCGCCGCACTCGCGACCGTGTACAAGCGTGCCGGTCGCAAGCCACTCCGCGACCTCGAACCGTTGCCGGCCGCACCGGGTGAGGATCGGCCGCTGCCTCGACCGGTCGCGATTCGGCGGCTGGCCGCGATGCTCGGTGGATTCCAGACGACCGCGCTCGGCGAGTGGTTGCGCGCGGCGGACGCTCGCGGGTGGGGTGTGCCGCCCGAGCATTTGCCCGCGTTGGCGGATCACGCGCGCAACCGGGCCGAGTACCGTCCACTCGTCGTTGCCGCCGCCGGCCGGCGTGCGCGCTGGCTCGCGGACCTCAATCCGGAGTGGCGTTTCCTCTACGCGGCGGTTGCTGACAGCAACGATCCGGAACCCTGGACGCACGGCAACGCCCTCGAACGACGCAGCTGGCTCCGAGCCCTCCGCGGTCGAAACCCCGAGGCCGCGTTGGAAGCTCTCACCGAGGTTTGGCCGACCGAATCCGCTGCCACCCGCACCGACTTCCTCGCCTTGCTCGCCGACGGATTGTCCTTGTCCGACGAGGACTTCTTGGAAGCGGCCCTGGACGACCGCTCCAAGGAAGTCCGCCGAGCCGCCGCTCGCCTGCTCGCCCGCATTCCCGGTTCTCGGTACGGCGAACGCATGACCGAGCGCCTGCACTCCCACCTGACCGCCACCCAAGGCGTGCTCTCCGTCGACCTGCCCCGACGCGCGAGCGCATCGATGGAACGCGACGGCATCGACTCCCAGAACCCAGAAGGAATCGGCAAACGCGCCTGGTGGTTCCTGCAAGTCGTCGCCAATACCCCGCTGTCCGCAATGGAGCTCAGCTGGTTGGAGACGCCGGTGGAGGGCTGCGCGCCCGAGCTTCTACAAGCAGCCTGGACCGAGGCAGCCATCCGGGAAGCCGCTGCCTCCAACCTGGCAACCGCGTGGGCGCGTGAGTTGTTGCGGACGAACGCCAGCACGGGCAGCCGAAGCCCGGCCGAACTGCTGCGCCTGCTGCCTCCAGAGGAATGGGCCCGAGCGGTCGACGTCCTCCGGACCACAGTGGACGTGGCCGAGTTGGTCGGCGGCTTGCCCGTGCCGTGGCCGCCTTCGCTCGCAAGCATGATCCTCGATCAGCTCGCCAAGGTCGGCACCAACCGCGCGTGGGCCAGGCTGGCGAGTATCACCGCCCGCGCCGTGCCACCCGACGTACTGGACCACCCGATCACCCGCGAGCCGACCGGCGGAGAAGACACCTGGCGCCGCCGCCTGGTAGAAACCCTGACCTTCCGTCGCGAACTGTACGAGGAGTTGTCATGACCACTGAAGTACTGCGGCCGCATGCGGAAGAGGAGTACGCAACGGAGCTCGCCGCCTTGGCGGATGCGGATGACCGGGCGCGACCGCCGGCGTGGCGGCTTTCGCCGGCCGCTGTGGTCACCTATCTACTGGGTGGCAAAGCGGGTGACGTGGAGATCTCACCGAAGTACGTCGGTCCGCGGCGGCTGATCGAGGTTGCGGTGGCGACCCTTGCGACGGACCGCGCGCTGTTGCTGCTCGGCGTACCAGGAACCGCGAAGACCTGGGTGAGTGAGCACCTGGCGGCGGCGATCAGCGGTGACTCGACCCTGCTCGTGCAGGGTACGGCGGGGACCGCGGAGGAATCGATCCGGTACGGGTGGAACTACGCCCAGTTGATTGCCCAGGGCCCCAGTGAGGCGGCGCTCGTACCGAGTCCGGTGCAGCGGGCGATGACGGACGCGAAGATCGCCCGGATCGAGGAGCTGACCCGGATGCCGTCCGACGTCCAGGACGCGCTGATCACGATCCTGTCCGAGAAGACGCTCCCGATCTCCGAACTGGCCACGGAGGTCCAGGCCCGCAAGGGATTCAACGTCATCGCGACCGCGAACGACCGCGACAAGGGCATCAACGAACTCTCCAGCGCGCTCAGACGCCGCTTCAACACCGTCGTCCTCCCGCTGCCGGACTCCGCCGAGGACGAGGTGGAGATCGTCTCCCGCCGGGTCGCCCAGCTCGGTACGGCGCTCGAGCTGCCGCAACCCGACGACGCGCTCGACGAGATCCGCCGCGTCGTGACGATCTTCCGCGAACTGCGGTCCGGCCGGACCGAGGACGGCCGTACCGCAGTCAAGTCACCGTCCGGCACGCTCTCCACCGCGGAGGCGATCAGCGTCGTCACCGGCGGCCTCGCCTTGGCGGCCCACTTCGGCGACGGCGTACTCCGGCCGACCGACGTGGCCGGCGGCATCCTCGGCGCCGTCGTCAAAGACCCGTCCGCAGACCGGGTCGTCTGGTCGGAGTACCTGGAGACCGTCGTTCGCGAACGCGACGACTGGGCCCCGTTCTACCGTGCCTGCCGGGAGATCTCCGGATGACCGTTCACCTACTCGGGATCCGGCATCACGGGCCGGGGTCGGCGCGGGCGGTGGCGACCGCGCTGGCCGAGCTTCGGCCTGACGTGGTGCTGATCGAGGGTCCGCCGGAGGCCGACAAGGTCGTCGAGCTGGCCGCGTCCGAGGAGATGGAGCCGCCGGTCGCACTCCTGGCGTATGCGGTCGACGACTCGACTCGTGCTGCGTTCTGGCCGTTCGCGGTGTTCAGTCCCGAGTGGCAGGCGATCAAGTACGCGCTCGCTGCCGACGTACCGGTGCGGTTCTGCGACCTGCCCGCCGCGCAGCAGTTCGCCTCGTCCGGTCGCGACGGCCGGCGCGCGGCGTCGATCGATCCACTGGCCACGCTCGCGAACGCCGGTGGGTACGACGATCCCGAGCGCTGGTGGGACGACGTGATCGAGTCGCGGCGCGAGGGGGCCGAGCCGTTCACCGTGATCGCCGACGCGATGCGCGAACTCCGTCACGACGAGGAAGCAACTGGCCGCGAGGCGCAGCGCGAGGCGTACATGCGCACCGTGCTGCGGAAGGCGATCCGCGAAGGATTCGAGCGGATCGCGGTCATCTGCGGCGCCTGGCACGTGCCAGCGCTCGAACTGCCGTTGCCTCCGGCAACACATGATCAGCGGATCCTGAAGGGTCTGCCGAAGCGGAAGGTCGCCTGCACCTGGGTCCCGTGGACGCACGGCCGGCTGGCCGCGACGAGCGGGTACGGCGCCGGCATCACCTCACCGGGTTGGTACCACCATCTGTTCACCGCACCCGACCAGATCACCACCCGCTGGCTGTCGAAGGTCGCGCAGGTGTTGCGCGCCGAGGATCTTCCGGTGTCCAGTGCACACGTGATCGAGGCGGTCCGGCTCGCGGACACCCTGGCCGCCTTGCGGGAACGCCCGTTGGCCGGATTGAGCGAGGTCACCGAGGCGACACGGGCGGTGCTCTGCGGCGGGAACGACGTACTGCTTGATCTCGTGACGAGGGAAGCGGTGGTCGGTGAGTTGCTCGGATCGGTGCCCGGGGAGACTCCGCAGGCGCCGGTCGCGGCGGATCTCGCGGCGCAGGCGCGGCGGCTGCGGATGCGGCGGGACGCGACCGAGCGGGTGGTCGAGCTCGACCTGCGCAAGCCGAATGACGTGGAGAAGTCCAGACTCCTGCACCGCTTGCGGATTCTCGGTGTGCACTGGGGTGTGCCGGCCACCGATGAGCGGCGGGCGCAGGGCACATTCCGCGAGATGTGGCGGCTGACCTGGGACCCGGGACTCGAGGTCGAGCTGGTCGCCGCCGGTGCGCACGGCACGACGGTTGTCGGCGCCGCGACCACGGTCATGCTGCGCGTGGCCGACGAGTCGTCGACGCTTGCCGACGTCACGGCAGCGCTGGAGAAATCGCTGCTCGCCGACCTTGCCGAGGCTCTGCCGTCATTGCTGCGGGGCGTGGACACCCGGGCGGCCGCAGATGCTGATGTCGGCCACCTGATGGCGGCGTTGCCGGCGCTCGCCCGCTCGTCGCGGTACGGCGATGTGCGTGGCACCGACACCGCGGGACTTGCCTCGGTTGCCGGGCGAATGGTCTCGCGGATCTGCGCCGGCCTCGGCCGGACCGTGCACGGGCTCGATCCGGATGCGGCTGCCGCCGTACAGGAGCTGATCGACGGCGTGCAGGACGCGACCGCCTTGCTGGCCGAGGATGTGCGGTTGGAGTGGCTGAACACGTTGGAGGGGTTGAGTGATCGCGCCGCGGTGCCGCCGTTGATCCGCGGCCGGTTGACCCGGCTGATGCTCGACACCTCGCGGTTGCCGGATCACGAGGTCGCGCTGCGGCTCGGGCGTGCGCTCTCACCAGGTACGCCGACCGCGGATGCCGCCGGGTATGTCGAGGGCTTCCTGGCCGGTGGTGGATTGCTGCTCGTGCACGACGAACGCCTGCTGACGTTGGTAGACGCGTGGCTGGACGCGATCCCGGACGATGCGTTCGTCGAGGTGCTGCCGCTGCTGCGCCGGACCTTCGGCACGTTCGCCGCGCCGGAGCGCCGGTCGATCGGGACCCGCGCTCGGGCGCTCGGTGATCCGGCGGCCGTGATCGTTGCTGATGACAACGACCTCGATGCCGAGCTGGCCGCGTCCGTTCTGCCCGTCGTCGCGCAGTTGCTGGGGGTGTGAGATGAACGACGACCGGATGCGCCGCTGGCGGCTCGTGCTCGGGAGCGAAGCCGATCCCGAGACCGGTACGACGCTGTCCAAGGCGGACCAATCCGTCGACGCTGCTCTGGCCGCGCTGTACGACGCCATCCCGGGAGAGTCCGGCACGCAGCGAGCGGCCGGGCTCGGCTCGTCGGCGCCGCGGGTGGCGCGGTGGCTCGGCGACATCCGCCAGTACTTCCCGAGCACCGTCGTCCAAGTGATGCAGCGGGATGCGGTCGAGCGGCTCGGCATCACCCGGATGTTGATGGAGCCGGAGCTGCTGGGGGCGGTCGAGCCCGACGTACACCTGGTCAGCACGCTGCTCGCGCTCAACGAGGTGATGCCGGAGGAGACCAAGCAGACCGCGCGGGACGTGGTCGGCCGGGTCGTCGCCGAACTGGAGGCGCGCCTGGCTGAGCGCACCCGGGCGGCTGTCACCGGCGCGCTCGACCGGGCCGGGCGGACCGGCCGGCCGCGGCACTCGGACATCGACTGGGACCGGACCATCCGGGCCAACCTCAAGCACTTCTCGCCGGCGCTCGGCACGATCGTCCCGGACCGGCTGGTCGGGTACGCGCGACGGAACCACAGCGTCCAGCGGGACGTGGTGCTCGCGATCGATCAGTCCGGCTCGATGGCGGAGTCAGTCGTGTACGCGTCGCTGTTCGGCGCGGTGCTCGGATCGATCCGCACGTTGCGGACCAGTCTGGTCGTGTTCGACACCGCAGTGGTCGACCTGACCGATCAGCTGGAGGATCCGGTCGACGTACTGTTCGGGACGCAGCTCGGCGGTGGAACGGACATCAACCGTGCGCTCGCCTACTGCGAGGAGCTCGTCACCAAGCCGGCCGAGACCGTGATGGTCCTCATCTCGGATCTCTACGAGGGCGGTGTCCGCGAGGAGATGCTGCGGCGAGCCCGGTCGCTGGTCGAGTCCGGCGTACAGCTGATCGCTTTGCTGGCGCTGGCCGACTCGGGCACCCCGTCGTACGACGCCGAGAACGCGGCAGCTCTCGCGGACCTCGGCGTACCCACCTTTGCCTGCACGCCCGATCTCTTCCCCGACCTGATGGCTGCGGCCATCCGCCATGAAGACATCACTTCCTGGGCTTCGACCAACCTCGCCTGAAAGGAACCTCATGACGACTGTCGAGCTGACTCGCTTCCGGGTGCTACCGGAGAAGACCGAGGAGTTGCTCGCCGCCCGGGCCGAGATGCTGGCGGACTTCGCGGCCGACCGGACCGGTTTCCTCGGCGCCCGGCTCGTGCGGCTGCCGGACGACGAGTGGCTGGACATCGTCGAGTGGGCCACTCCGGAGGACTTCGCCGCGTCCCGGGACAAGGGCGGGAACCTGCCGGGCATCGCGCGTTTCTTCGCCGCGATCGACTCGTTGGTCGTCGCCGAGGAAGGCGTTGGCGAGGGGTAATCCACCTGACAGCCCCCGGTGTCGGTGCGACCGTTGGCGGCATGGAGATCAGCGATATCCGGCCGGAGGAGTACGACCGGGCGGCCGAACTGTGGGAGGCGTCCGTCCGGGTGACGCACGACTTCGTCACCGAGGCGGATCTGGACGTGTTCCGGCCGCTGGTCCGGGCGTCGTTCGGGGAGATCCCGCTGCTCGCCGGACTGCGCGCCGACGACGGGCTGCTGATCGGCTTCATCGGGGTGGCCGAAGGCAACGTCGAGATGCTCTTCCTGGACCCGGCGTACCGCGGGCAAGGTGGCGGTTCGTTGCTGCTGGAGCACGCCTTCCGGTCGTTCTACGCGACGAAGGTCGACGTGAACGAGCAGAACCCGCAGGCCGTCGGCTTCTACCTGCACCACGGCTTCCGGGTCGTCGCCCGCAGCGAGACCGACTCGACCAACAAGCCCTACCCGCTACTGCACCTGACGCTCTAGCCGGCGATCTCGAGGATGTCGATGGGGGTGTTCGGGTCGGCCTCGGCGAAGCGGAGGGCCCAGTGGACGGCCTCCTCCTTGGAGTCGACGCGGATGATCGACACCCCCGCGACGAGCTCCTTCGTCTCGGCGAACGGCCCGTCCATCACGCGCGGTTGACCCGGGCTCGGGAACGTGACCCGGGCCCCGCGCGAGCTCGGCATCAGCCCCTCGCCGAGCAGCAGCACGCCGGCCTGGCGCATCTCCTCGAGGACGGCGTCCGCCCGCGCCAGCATCTCCGGATCCGGCGGGTTCCCGGCCTCCAGGCTGTCGTTGGTCTTGTGAAGCAACATGTACCTCATACGGCAGACCTTAATGCGGTCCAGAACGCTTGTGGGACCTCGTGGTCGAGCCACGCCGCGACGTCGGTGATCTCCTGCGGACTTCGGGCACCCACCACCACGGCTGGTACGGCGGGATGCTCGAGCGGGAACTGGAGTGCGGCCGCCAGCAGCGGTACGCCGTACTCCCGGCAGAGCTCCCGGAGTCGGTCGATTCGCCGGAGCAGGACGCGTGGGACTCGCGCGTACCCGTGCGGAGCGCCCTCGGCCGTGTCGGCCAGGACGCCACCTTGGAACACCCCGGCGGCGAGAACGGCGACGCCGAGCTTCTCGCACAGCGGCAGGAGCTCGTCCGCGCCGGACTGGTCGAGCAGCGTGTACCGACCGGCGAGCAGGATGCAGTCGGGTCCGGCCGGGCCGCTCTCGCGGAGGAACCGGGCCGCCACGTCCGCGTGAGTCACGCCGAGCGAGATCGCCCGGATCGTGCCGCGACCGCGGAGCTCGGACAGCGCCCGGAGGGCTTCGGTCGAGGCGGTCAGGTAGTCGAGGTCGGGGTCGTGGATGTGCAGGATGTCGATCCGGTCGATGCCCATCCGCTCCAGGCTCGCCTCGAACGAGCGGAGCACGGCGCCGTACGAATAGTCGAGGCGGGGACCGAGACCGGGCGGCGGCTCGGCCCAGATCGGCTGGATGTCCGGCCCGCCGGGCTCGATCAGGCGGCCGACCTTGCTGCAGAGGACGAACTGGTGACGCGGTCGCCCGCGGAGCGCGAGCCCGGCGCGTTGCTCGGAGAGTCCGTAGCCGTAGACCGGCGCTGTGTCGAACAGCCGGACGCCGAGCTCCCAGGCCCGATCGATGGTCGCGACGGCCTGTCGCTGCGGCACGGCCGAGAACATCCCCCCGATCGAAGCGAGCCCCAGCCCCAGCCGGCTCACCGTCAGTCCCGTCCGCCCGAGCTCCACCATCCGCATGCCGCGACCCTAGGATCCGCCGCCGACATTCCACCGCCGCACCAACCCCACCTTGAGCACCGGTCGACCATTCCCGGCGCCGAATCTTGGTTGAGCCGTGCACAAGGTTGCGTCTTCCCTGGCGGCGGTGGGGGCGGGCAAGATGCGGGAATGGGTGAGATCGCGGATCGGTACAGTCGACGGGCCGGGGCGTTTGAGCGGAAGGTCGCGGCCGTGCGGCCGGAGCAGTGGGAGAACCAGTCGCCGTGTGAACGGTGGACGGCGCGCGACGTGGTGGACCATGTGGTCGGCATGCACGCCCATCTGCTCCAGCCGGTCAGCCGGAAGCTGGAGCCGAGCGACGATCCGCTGGTCGCCTTCCAGGAGGCCCGCGCGGCGGTGGAACAGGTGCTCGACGACCCGGTACTCGCGCTGACCGAGGCCGACACGCCGATGGGGCCGCTGACGACCGAGAACAACATCGACCAGGTGATCTCCGACGACCTGGTTCTGCACGGCTGGGACCTGGCTCGGGCAACTGGTCAGGACGAGACGATGGATCCGATCGACGTCGAGCTGCTCTGGGCGAGTACGGCGGCTATCCCGCCGGAGCTGATGGAGAAGTTCCGGACGCCTGGCGCGTTCGGTGAGGGGATCGAGGTGTTCGGTCCGGAGGTCAAGGTGCCTGCGGACGCCTCACTTCAGGACCGCCTGCTCGGAATGATCGGTCGTCAGCCTTAACTGTTGACGAGGCCGGCCAGGTTGCTCGGGGCGTAGTACGCGCCGGCGTCCGCGCAGAGCGGCGCCTTCGTCAGCTCCGACGGGCGGGACATCAGCAGCGCGTGCCCCTTCTCGATCGCCGGTGCGAGGTACTCGTGCCCGGGCAGGTTCGCGACGGCGGTCCGGCAGCCGAGGGCCATCCCCTCGAACAGGGCCGTCGTCGAGACGCCGACCTGGTAGGTGGCCGAAGCCAGCAGATCCAGCGTGCTGCCGCCGGTCGACAACTGCACGCCGGCGGGGATCGTGTAGTCCGACGCGTGCTCGCTCGGGTGCAGGCGGAACAGGACCTCCAGGTCCGGATGCTCCTTGGCGACCGACTCGGCGACGTGGAGAAGCTCGGCGCCGATCGTGCCCTGCGACAGGAAGACGACGCGCCGCGGATCCTTCGGACCCGGCTTGGGAAGGAAGGTCGCGCCGGCCACCGCTGTCGACGTACCGGCGGGCAGCTCGGCGACGACGGTCCAGTACGAGCCGAAGCACCACAGCTCGTCCGGCTGATCCGGGACGACCGGGCGGCCCGGGTAGCTGTAGCCGAGGTGGAACGGGCTGATCGCGCCGTGCTGCAGCTCCACCACCCGGATCCCGAGATCGCGCGCGGCGCCGACGATGTGCTGGTGGAAGTAGGCGACGACCACGTAGACGGTCTCGATCCGATGGCGTCGCAGCAGCGTGCGGTACAGCGCTCGCAATCGCTGGTGCTTCGGGACCTCCCTCGCGAGCAGTGCACCCACTGGCACCTCGACACCGGTCAGTTCCCTCAGCGCATGGCTGATCCCACGGTCGTCCAGCTGGCGTTTGTGTACCGCGCCGGCGGCTGATGTGAAGAAGTCCAGGTTCTTGCTGCCGGGCAGTGGGGTCCCGTTGATGCCGGAATCCAGGACTAGTGCTGATGGGCCCAGGGTGGCGCGGAGTTCATCGGTGTAGATCTCGACACCGTCCGGTTTCCGCGGATGCGGTACGACGAGAGCGTCGTACCGGCCGAGAAACGGGTTCCGGGTGACGAGTCCGCTCACGTGCTTGGCGACGAGACCGGCTTTGTCGTACGGCGTACGCCGTACCGGATGTGGTGCGCCGTGGATGCCGCTGCGGCGGGTCAGCTCATGGAAGACGCGCATCCGGATGATCGGCCACGGATGCGCGCTCTGGATCCGCCACTCGAGCAGATTCAGGTCCGTCTCCACCTGCCAGATCGCCCGGCACAGGCTCGCCACCGTCGGCCCTTGATTCGGCCCCGTGCCGTTCCCGGTACTCGTCATGGTTGATCCCCACTATGCCCGCGAGACTGCCGACGCCGGAGAAGAACCGGCGGACTGCCTTCAGCAGGTGCGTCTTCCGACCGAGCAGCAGCCCGGCGAGGGCGTACCCGATCGCCGAGATCACCCGGGCCGAAGCATAGGCCAGCACCATCAGATAGCTGACCGCACCCGGCCGGATCAGCAACCGGCTGATCGTGTCCCCGCTGCCGGACCGGAACGCACGCCGTACCAGCCAGCGCAGCGTGGTCCGCCCGACCGGCACGTCCTCGGCGATGCAGGCCTCCTCGCACCACACGATCCGGAACCCGGCCCGGTGCACCCGGAGAAAGAAGTGCAGGTCGCTGGAGCCGGTGTAGCGGAACGCGGGGTGGAAGCCCGGCGTGACCGCGTGGTAGACCCGCCGGCTGACCAGGGTGTTGTTCGTGTACGCCTTGCGCAGTTCCTCGCCGGTGGTGTGCCTGCCGGTCGAGTCGTGGACGTCGCTGTAGTGGTTCCACGCCGGGGCGCCGGGGGGCAGGTTGCCCTTGACCGGCCCGGTGACCACGTCGGCGCCGGTCGACTCCCAGGCCTTCAGGAGGGTTGTGAGCCAGTCGGGCGGCGCGACCTCGTCGTCGTCCACGAAGATGAGCGCGTCGTCGTTCCAGCACAGCTCGACCGACCGCTCCCGCGCGAAGGGGATCCCCGGCTCCGCTTCCACCACCGACTCGATCGGGTACGGCGTACCCGCTCCGAACTCCTCCAGCACCCGCGCGGCCGACCCCTCCGCGTCGTTGTCGACCACCACGATCCGGATCGCGTAGTCGGAGCCCTCCGGCAATTCCTGAGCCTGGAGGCTGGCCAGCAGCGCGTGCAACAGAGCAGGTCGCCTGAACGTGATTACCGCAATGGCGACGCTGGTGCTCATGGCGCCCGAGACTATCGGTCCCCGCCAAAGGACGCGCTCCGCGGCGGCAGTTCTCGTCAGTCGCGTCCCCGTCCAGTCTGCTCACCGGGACGGATGGCCGGGGCCTGGCGCAGGCGTGATCCCCAGCTTCAGGTCTTGGGGGCTGTACCTGTGGGTACAGTGGGTGGGTGGAGACGGTGGAGCGGTTGATTCGGAGTACGCAGGAGTTGTTGTGGGAGCGGGGGTATGTGGGGACCTCGCCGAAGGCGATTCAGCGGGCTGCGGATGCGGGGCAGGGGAGTATGTATCACCACTTCGCGGGGAAGGCGGAGTTGGCGAAGGCGGCCATCGAGCGGTCGGGGCTGGAGTTGCGGGCGGCGGCTGAGGAGCAGTTCGAGGAACCGGGTACGGCGACCGACCGGATTACGCACTACCTGGAGCGGGAGCGGGACGTCTTGAGGGGGTGCCGGATCGGGCGGTTGACGGCTGATCCGGACGTGATGGGGGATCCGGAGTTGCGCGCGCCGGTGGCGGAGACGTTCGCGTGGTTGCGAAGCCGGCTGGCGGAGATTGTTGCTGAAGGCAAACGTAAGGGCGAGTATCCTGACCGGCTGGACGCCGAGCAGACGGCCGCGACGATCGCGGCGGTGCTGCAGGGCGGGTACGTGCTGGCCCGGGCGGCTGACTCGGTCGAGCCGTTCGAGTTGGCTGTCCAGGGTCTGATCAACCTGTTGCCGGAGGCTACCAAGTGAAGATCGGTGCGGTGTTCCCCCAGCTCGAGATCGGCGCGGACCCGCGGGTGGTGCGCGAGTGGACGACGACCGTGGAGACGGCGGGGTACAACCACGCGCTCGCCTACGACCACGTGCTCGGCGCGGATCCGGCCAACCGGCCCGGCTGGACCGGCTACACCGACAAGTCCTTGTTTCATGAGGTCTTCGTCTTGTTCGGGTTCATGGCGGCCATCACCACCGAGCTCGAGCTGGTGACCGGCGTACTGGTGCTGCCGCAGCGGCAGACGGCGCTGGTGGCCAAGCAGGCGGCCGAGATTGATGTGCTGAGCGGCGGTCGCCTGCGGCTGGGCGTCGGCATCGGGTGGAACCAGGTCGAGTACCAGGCGCTCGGTGTGCCGTTCAGGCAGCGCGGGGCACTGCTGGAAGAGCAGGTCGACGTATTGCGTACGTTGTGGGCCGAGCCTGTCATGTCCTACCAAGGGAAGTTCCACGAGATCGAGGAGGCCGGCCTCAACCCGTTGCCCGCCCGGCAGATCCCCATCTGGTTCGGCGGCGGTGCGGACGCCGTACTGCGCAGGACCGGGCGGATCGGCGACGGCTGGATGCCGCAGTCGGCACCCGACGAGACTGCGCGCCAACAGGTCGCCCTGATCCGGCAAACAGCAGAAGAAGCCGGCCGTGACCCGAACTCGATCGGCATCGAAGCGCGACTCACACTAGGCGCCGTCCCCGAGCAGGACTGGCGAGCGTTCGCCGACGGCTGGCGCGAACTCGGCGCGACCCACCTCGGCGTCAACACCATGAAGATGGGCCTCGCCAAACCCGAGGACCACGCCGCCGTCCTCCGCGACGTGCTCCCGAGACTCACCTAGCTCGATCCATCGCGAGCTAGCGGTGGTGGGCGGTTGAGCCTCGGATGACCAGCGGGCAGGGGAGGCTGATGATTTCGGTGGGGCGGTCTGGGTCGGCGATGCGTTCGCGGAGGAGGTTGATGCCGGTTTCGACGATGGCGTGGACGGGCTGCTCGACCGAGGTGAGGTCGAAGGACTCCCAGGCGGCCAGTTCGGTGTTGTCGAAGCCGATGACCCAGACGTCGTCGGGGACCTTGCGGCCGAGTGCTCTGGCGCCGTCCAGGATGCCGAAGGCGAGCAGGTCGGTGACCGTGTAGATCGCGGTCGGCGGATTCTTGCGCGAGAGCAGTTTCGTCGCCGCGGCATGGCCGTCCGCGTGCGATACGCCGACCGACATGACGTTGCCGAGTTTGATCTTGACCCCGGCGTCAGCGAGCGCGGCCCGGAAGCCGAGGTCGCGGTCGCGGGAGGTGTTCCCGGTGTGGGTCAAGTTGACCAGGCCGATGTTGGTGTGGCCCGCATCGACCAGGTACTGACCGGCGTCGTACGCGCCCTGCCAGTTGTCGCCGACGACCTGGTCGCAGTCGAGCCCGTCGATGCCGCGGTGCAGGAGAACCGTCGGTGTCCCCGAGGCGAGCGCCATCGTGTGCAGCTTCGAGTCGTACGTCGCCGACGTGAGCAGGAATCCGTCGACCAGGCGCTGCTGCAGAACCCCGGCGATTGCCTCCTCGGGGTCGTGCTCGATGTTCCACAGGATCATGTGCTGGCCGAGCGAGCTGAGCACCCGGCCGATCTCGTCCAGCAGTTCGGCATGGAACGGGCTGGTGACCCGGGTCATGAACACCCCGATGGTGTCCGTCCGTCCGGTCTTCATCGCGCGGGCCAACGCGTTCGGTGTGTAGTTCGCGTCCTTCAGCACCTGCAGGACCCGGGCCCTGGTGTCCGGGTTGACCTTCGGATTGTTCGTCAGCACCCGTGAAACCGTGGCCTGGGACACCCCGGCCAGCCGGGCAAGATCTCTGCTCGTCGGTGGTCGCGTCACGATCCGCCTCCCCCTCGTTGTCCGGATGCTGAACCCTACTGAAGAGTGTCGCCGTTCGCCGTTGACCTCGGTAACCAGGCATTGTATACGTATTCATTGTATACGTATTCATCCCTCGCGGATGGGAGATTCCGGTGCAGACACAACTCTCCAACCTGAGCCGCCGCAGGTTTCTCGCCGGCCTGGGAACACTCTCGGCTGGACTGGCGGCCGGCGGTGCGCTGGCCGGCTGTGGTGGTAACGGCAACGGCAGTTCGAGCGGTGGCAAGAGCCTGACCTTCCTGAACTGGGAGCAGGTCAAGGGCACCCCGCTCGAGCAGGCGATCCAGGCCTACGAGAAGTCCTCCGGCGCGAAAGTCACCGTGCAGCCGGCGGTCACCCAGGAGTACGACACCAAGATGCGCACGCTGCTCGCGGGCGGCAGTCCGCCGGACATCATGCGGATCAACGACGACTTCGTCCGCGGCTTCTCCGAACAGGGTGCGCTGCTCGACCTGAAGCCGTACATCGAGAAGGACCAACTGGACACCAGCGCCTTCGCCAAGGAGGCGTACGAGTTCCCGAAGCAGCCGGACGGTTCGCACACCGCCTGGATCCTCGGGTACCAGCCGCGGCTGATCTTCTACAACGTCGATCTGTTCAAGCAGGCCGGCGTACCGCTGCCGCCGACGGACTGGTCGTCGGCCGGCTGGACCTGGTCCGACTTCGCCGAGACGGCGAAGAAGCTGACCGACCCGGCCAAGAAGCAGTACGGCGCTCTGGTCTATCTGGACACGGGATACGAGCAGACGTTCACGGTCAACCACGGCAGTCAGACGGGGATCTTCTCCACCGACGGCACGAAGTTCACGTTGCCGGACGCCAAGGAGGTCGAGGCCCTGCAGTGGGCGACCGACCTGACCTGCAAGGACAAGGTGCAGCCGCCGTGGTCGGCGCTGCAGCAGGACAACGTGCAGAACCAGATGTTCGCGCAGGGCAAGATCGCGATGATGTTCGCGACCTTCGGCACCGTGCCGTACATGCGGACCACGGTGAAGGACTTCACCTGGGACGTGGCGCCGCCGCCGGCCGACCTGGAGCAGAAGACCGAGTCCAGCGTGATCGTCTTCTGCATCCCGAAGACCGCGAAGAATCCCGATCAGGCGTGGGGCTTGCTCAAGTTCCTGGCCGGCGAGGAGGGCGGCAAGATCCTCCTGCAAGGCGGCGCGTTCACCCCGATCAACAACAAGGTCGCGGCCACTCTCGCCCCGAACGGGAAGATGCCCGAGCACATCGCGTTGTTCGGCGAGGCGGCGAAGCACCTGACCGCGACCAACCAGACCAAGAACACGCTCGGCGCCCGCGAGTTGTACCGGCCCGCGTTGGACCAGGCCTACAACTGCGAGAAACAGGTCGGCGACGTGCTCCAGAAGGTCAAACCTCAGGTGGAGAACGCGCTGAAGGGTAGTTGATGTCGATGGCAACGACTACATCGACGCGGGACCCGGTGGCCGCGGTCGCGCCAGTCGACCGCAGCGCCGAGGTACGCCGGGCCCGCCGCAAGCAGAACCTGACCGGCTGGCTGTTCATCAGCCCGATCGTGGTCGGAGTCGTAGCGTTCCAGTTCTTCCCGATCCTGGTCTCGATGGCCGCCTCGCTGACCGACTGGAACGGCATCTCCGCACCGAAGTTCGTCGGCCTGAAGAACTTCACCGATCTGTTCAGCAACGACCCGTTGTTCCTGCAGACCTTCAAGAACACCGTCTACTTCACCCTCGCCAGCATCCCGCTCACCATCGGCATCGGACTGGTCCTGGCGCTGCTGTGCTCCCGTCCGATCCGCGGCGTCGCCTTCTTCCGTACGGCGTACTTCGCGCCGTACGTCACGAACGTCGTCGCGATCGGATTCGTCTGGTTCTGGTTCTTCCAGCCGGACAGCGGCGTGGTCAACGGACTGCTCAGCCAGGTCGGCATCCACGGCCCACAGTGGTTGTCGAGCTCGACCTGGGCGATGCCGGCGGTGATCATGGTCAGCGTCTGGCAGGGCATCGGCTACCCGATGATCATCCTGCTCGCAGGTCTGCAAGGCCTGCCCAACGAGTACTTCGAGTCCGCGAAGATCGACGGTGCCGGGGCCTGGCAGCGGCTGCGGTTCATCACGCTGCCGTTGCTGACGCCGCACTTCCTGTTCCTGCTGATCACACAGTTCATCACGTCGTTCCAGGTGTTCGGCCTGATCTACGTGATGACCAAGGGCGGGCCGGGCCACGCCACCAGCGTCTACATCTTCAACATCTACCAGAACGCGTTCGGCTTCGGGAAGATCGGCTACGCCTCGGCGATGGCGTGGATCCTCTTCGCGGTGATCGCGACCGTCACCTACCTGCAGTGGAAGCTGCAGAAGAGGTGGGTGTTCTACTCATGAGACTCGTCGGCAAGACCTCGCAGTACGTCGTGATGTCCCTGTTCGCGCTCGTGTTCCTCGCGCCCCTGGTGTGGATGGTCAGTGCGTCGCTCCGGCCCGAGGCGAAGGTGCTGAGTGTGCCGCCGAAGTTCCTGCCGTCGGACGCGCAGTGGGACAACTACCGGGAGGTGTTCGACCTGATCCCGGTGTTCCTGTGGAACAGCGTGAAACTGGCCGGGCTCAACGTGGTCGGCATCCTGATCGTCGCGTCGATGGCCGGGTACGCGTTCGCGCGGTTGAAGTTCGCCGGCCGGGACGCGGCGTTCATGGTGCTGCTGGCCACCTCGATCATCCCGGGCATCGCCTACCTGATCCCGCAGTACATCGTGTTCCGCCAGATCGGCTGGGTGGACACGCAGTACCCGCTGTGGGTGCCGAAGGTGCTCACGCCGGTGTTCGCGACGTTCCTGATGCGGCAGTCCTTCCTGACCATCCCGAACGAGCTCGAGGACGCGGGCAAGATCGACGGGGCGTCCACGTTCGGCATCTACTGGCGGATCATGCTGCCGCAGACCAAACCGGCGCTGGCCGCGATCGGGGTGTTCACCTTCCTCGAGTCGTGGAACGACCTGTTCGGCCCACTGATCTACATCAATTCCGAGAACCTGCAGACGCTGCCGGTGGCACTGGCCCAGTTCCAGGGCGAGTACTTCACCCAGATCAGTCTGCTGATGTGCGGTGCGACGGTGTCCGTCGTACCGGTGATCGCCGTCTTCCTCTTTGCGCAGCGCTATTTCATCCAAGGCATCACGATGACAGGAATGAAGGGGTGAGCTCCGTGCCGGACCGGCTCGTTGCCATGCAGATCGGAGCGGTTTCGTTCGTCGACGAAGGCGTCGACCAGACACTGGACATCCTGGCCGATCGCGGCGCGGTGAACGCGCTGTTCCTGGCCACGCCGACCTGGACCCGGGGGACCGGCGGGCGGCAGATCCCCGGGCATCCGATCCCCGACCACGGCGGATCGGAGTACGACCTGGGCTGGGTGGGCGGCAACTACGCGACGCCGCACCCGCAGTACTACGGCAACACCGCACTCGGCGCGGTCGGCCGGGCACCGGAACATCCGGAGCTGGACCTGCTGAGTGAGGTGATCCCGAAGGCCCGCGAGCGCGGGATGAAGTCGTTCGCGTGGATGGAGGAGAGCGGTGGCGCTCGCCAACTCCGCACGTACCCGAACTTCGCCAAGGTGCTCGAGGTGGACGCGTGGTCGCGGCCGGGGCGGCGGCCCTGCTTCAACAACCCGGACTACCGCAACTGGCATCTCGGGTTCGTCGAGGACTACGTGCAGAGCTACGAGCTCGACGGGCTGGCGTGGTGCTCGGAGCGGCCCGGTCCGCTGAACATGCTGATGCAGGGCACGGTCGAGGTGGCCGAGGTCGGCTGCTTCTGCCCGCACTGCCGGCAGATCGGCCGCGATCGCGGCATCGACGTGGCCCGGGCGATGCAGGGCTACCGCGAGCTGGTCGAGTGGAACCAGCGGGTCGGCGCCGGTGAGCGTCCGGTCGACGGCGCCTTCGTCGCCTTCTGGCGGATCCTGCTCAACTTCCCGGAGGTGCTGGCCTGGCAGACGCTGTGGACCGAGAGCCAGCGGCAGCTGTACCGCGACATCTACGGGGTCGCCAAGTCGATCTCACCCGAGGTCCAGGTCGGCTGGCACGTCTACCACAACATCTCGTTCAGCCCGTTCTACCGGGCTGACCAGGACTACACCGAGATGGCGAAGTTCTCCGACTTCATCAAGGTGGTCATCTACAACAACTGCGCCGGTCCGCGGTTCTTCACCTGGGTGAAGAGCATCTGCGGCGCACTGTTCGCCGACGCGGATCCGGAGGACGTCTACCCGTTGATGATGAAGCTGCTGCAGCTCGACGAGGGCGACTACGAGAAGCTGCCGCAGACCGGTTTCAGCGCCGACTACGTCCGCCGGGAGACCGAGCGAGCCGTCGCGGGTGTTGGCGGGCAGAGCAAGATCTACCCGGGGATCGACATCGACATCCCGGTCGGCGTCGCCAAGCAGCGCGGGCTGGAGTCGCCGCGCGACCTGGGGACCAAGATCAACTGGGACGACAACGAGGGCGAGCTCACCGCGTGCAGCCGGGAGTCCGTGCGGGACGCGACGCTGGCCGCGTTCGCGGGTGGCGCGGAGGGCGTCGTACTGAGTCGCAAGTACTCCGAGATGCTGCTGGAGAACCTGTCCGGCGCGGGCGACGCTCTCCGGAGCCTCAAGTGAAACCTTGGTACCAGCGCACCCTGCGCTGGGCGCAGACCAACCTGACCGAGAAGGACCCGGCCCGGTACGACGCCGACTGGTGGCGCGAGCACTGGCGTCGTACGCACGTCCAAGGGGTGATCGTCAACGCCGGTGGGATTGTCGCCTACTACCCGAGCAAGTTCGAACTGCAGCACCGGGCCGAGTTCCTCGGCGATCGCGACCTGTACGGCGAGATCGTCGAGCTCGCCAAGGAGGACGGGCTCACCGTACTGGCCCGGATGGACTCGAACCGGGCCCACCAGCCCTTGTACGACGCCCATCCGGACTGGTTCGCGATCGATGCCGAGGGCAACCCGTACCGGGCCGGGAAACTGTACGTCGCCTGTGTCACCGGCCCGTACTACCGGGACTTCCTGACCGGGATCCTCGAGGAGATCATCGAACGCACCGCGCCGGACGGGCTCACCGACAACAGCTGGAGCGGACTCGGCCGGGACCAGATCTGCTACTGCCCGAACTGCCGGGACAGCTTCGGCCAGGACCTCCCGACCGGCGTGGACTGGGCGGATCCGGCGTACCGGCAGTGGATCCGGTGGAGTTACGACCGGCGGTTGGCGGTCTGGGACCTCAACAACGAGGTGACGCGCAGAGCCGGCGGGCCGGACTGCCTGTGGATCGGGATGAACGGCGGCGAAGTCGTTGCCCAGAGCAAGCGACTGCGCGATGACGTGGAGATCAGCAAGCGGGCCTCGATCTTCATGCTCGACTCGCAGTGGCGGCACGAGGAGTCCGGGTTCCAGGCGAACGCGGACTCCGGTAAGCGGCTGCACGGCCTGCTCGGGTGGGACACGCTGATCCCGGAGAGCACCGCGATGTACGACGCCGGCGTACCGACCTTCCGGCTCGGGAGCAAGCCCGAGCCGGAGGCGCGGATGTGGGCGGTCGAGGGGTTCGCGGGCGGGATCCAGCCGTGGTGGCACCACATCGGGTCGGTGCACGAGGACCGGCGGCAGTACGCCACGGCCGAGTCGCTGTTCGAGTGGCATGAGAAGCACGAGGACTACCTGATCAACCGGGAGCCGGTCGCCACGGTCGGGCTGCTGTGGAGTCAGCGCAGTGTGGACTTCCACGGCAAGGACGATCCGGAGACGACGAGCCAGCTGCCGTATCGCGGGTGGGTGGACGCGCTGGTCCGGGCCCGGATCCCGTACCTGCCGATCCATGAGGTCGACCCGCGGCTCGCGGTGATCATCGTCCCGAACGTCGGTGTCCTCACCGATCCCCAGTGCGAGGCGTTGACGGCGTACGTCGAGGGCGGTGGGCGGCTCGTGGTCACCGGGGAGTCAGGCCTGTACGACGAATGGGGTGATCGGCGGGACGAGTCGGCGCTCGCCGGGCTGCTCGGGGTGCGTCACCAGGGGAAGCGGCTGGAGGCGGGACAGGTCGACTGGGAGACGTACGGCGCGCACAGCTATCTGCGGATCGAGGATCGGGGGATCGCAGACGGCTTCGGGGACACCGATCTGTTGCCGTTCGGTGGACAGTTGGAGCTGGTCGAGGCCGCCGGGGCCGCGGTGACCTATGTGCCGCCGTTCCCGATCTACCCGCCGGAGCTGTCGTGGATGGCCGAGCCGCGGACCGACGTACCCGTGGTGGTGCTCGGCGAGCGGACGGCGTACCTGGCCGCGGACCTGGACCGGCTGTACGCGCAGTATCACCATCCTGACCACGGACGGCTGCTGGCGAATCTCGTCCGCCGGGCGGCCGACGGCGAGATCCCGCTGCAGGTGGACGGCGCGGGCGTACTCGACTGTCAGTTGTACCGGCAGGGCGAGTGGCACGTCCTGCACCTGGTCAACCTCGACCAGGGCGGTGCCTGGCGCGGGCGGCTGGAGGAGTTCACGCCGGCCGGACCGTTCACGATCAGGGTCAGGGCGACCGGCCGGCGGGCGCGGTTCCTGGTCGCGGGCGGGGAGGCGGAGGTGAACGAACGGGACGGCTGGATTACGGTCGAGGTGGCGCGGATCGCCGATCACGAGGTCGTGGTCTTCGAGTGAGAAGGAGTGGGTTCGTGGCAGTCGAGGTCACCGGTGCACGGAACGAGCGGTACGACGAGATCCTGACCGAGCGGGCGCTCGGACTGATCGAGCAACTGCACCGCGAGTACGACGGGCGGCGGCGTGAGCTGCTCGAGCGGCGCAAGGAGCGGGTCGCGGAGATCGCGGCCGGGGCATCGCTGGGGTTCCTGCCGGAGACCAAGGACGTGCGGGACGACCCGGACTGGCGGGTCGCCGCCGCGGCGCCGGGGCTGGTCGACCGCCGGGTGGAGATCACCGGGCCGACCGACCGGAAGATGACGATCAACGCGCTGAACTCGGGCGCGAAGGTCTGGCTGGCCGACCAGGAGGACGCGAACACGCCGACCTGGCAGAACGTGGTCGGCGGTCAGCTGAACCTGCTCGACGCGATCACCCGGCGGATCGACTTCAGTACGGACGCGAAGAGCTACGCGCTGAAGCCGGACGACGAGCTGGCGACCATCGTCGTCCGGCCGCGCGGGTGGCACCTGCCGGAGAAGCACATCCGGGTCGACGGCGTACCCGTGAGCGGTTCGCTGGTGGACTTCGCGCTGTACTTCGCCACCTGTGCGCAGCTGCAGCTCGACCGTGGGCAGGGGCCGTACTTCTACCTGCCGAAGATGGAGTCGCACCTCGAGGCGCGGCTCTGGAACGACGTGTTCGTCACCGCGCAGGAGGCGCTCGGGATTCCGCGCGGGACGATCCGGGCGACGGTGCTGATCGAGACCTACCCGGCCGCGTTCGAGATGGAGGAGATCCTCTACGAGCTGCGCGAGCACTCGGCCGGGCTGAACGCGGGCCGCTGGGACTACATGTTCAGCGTGATCAAGACGCACCGGACCCGGGGCGTCGACTTCCAGTTGCCGGACCGCAACAGCGTGACGATGACGGTGCCGTTCATGCGCGCGTACACCGAACTGCTGGTACGGACGTGTCACAAGCGGGGCGCGCACGCGATCGGCGGGATGGCGGCGTTCATCCCGAGCAAGGACCCGGCCGTGAACGAGCAGGCGTTCGCGAAGGTCGAGGCGGACAAGACGCGCGAGGCCGGTGACGGGTTCGACGGGTCGTGGGTCGCGCACCCCGGCATGGTCGAGACCTGCCGGGCCGTCTTCGACTCGGTGCTGGGCGACCGGCCGAATCAGGTCGACAAGCTCCGCGAGGATGTGTCGGTGACCGCCGAGCAACTGCTCGACGTCGCTGCCACGCCCGGCGAGGTGACCGAGGCCGGCCTGCGGAACAACGTCAGCGTCGCCATCCAGTACCTCGCCGCCTGGCTGGAGGGTCTGGGCGCGGTCGGCATCTTCAACCTGATGGAGGACGCGGCCACCGCGGAGATCTCCCGCTCGCAGATCTGGCAGTGGCGCCGGAACGGTGTCGTCCTCGACACCGGCGAGACCGTCACCACCGAACTCGTCGAACGCATCGCCGACGAGGAGATCACCAAGCTCGACCAGTACCTCCGCTACCAGTCAGCCCGCGCCCTCTTCCTCGAGGTTGCTCTCGCTGATGAATACGTAGATTTCCTGACGCTTCCTGCCTACGAGCGCTTCAGCTGAAGAGCAAAGAAAAGAAGGGTTGTAGGGGGATGCCTGCCTACGAGCGCTTCAGCTGAGGTGGGTCGACGTTCACTGTGGGGATGCCGCCGCCCGCCCTCGCGATGATCGCGAGGGACGGGTCGGCGGAAGGGTTGCTCTCCCGGTGGATGGTGAACGCCGGCACGTGCACGAAGTCCCCGGCCACGGCGTCCAGGTACTCGTCGCTCCCCTCGAATTCCAGCCGCAGTACGCCGGAGACGATGTAGAGACTGCTCTCGTTCTTGTCATGGTGATGCCACCCCGAGATCGCCCCAGGCTCGGTGACAACCTGCCCCGCCCAAAGAATCGGCAACTCGAAGGCCCGCATCCGGAACATCCCCGCCGTCGGATCAGCCGCCACCAGCTCACCGGCCTTGATCACCCGCACAGGCTCAGTCATTCCAGCAGTCTGCCTTCGCCTGAGCCGATCCCGCCACCGGGTGGGCCCTGGAGGATGCGGGCGCGGGCATCGGGGACGGTGAGTGCCTGGGTGAGAAGCCAGGTGACGCCGGAGCGTTCGTACTGCGGGATCGTGGCCGGGGTGGGTTCGGTCGCGTCGGCGTTGCCGATGAGGACGACGTCGTACGGCGTATCGGGCGTCCGGACGGCGCGGAGGTCCTCGGCGATTTCCTCGTACGTTTCGGGCGGGATCACCACCAGCGGCCACTGCTCGCTGGCTGGGGCGAACCCGTCCCAGCGGGCCGCTCGGCGGCGGGGCGGACGGAAGGAGCCGCCGGCGCCGATCCAGATCGGGATTCTGGGGTGTTGAAGCGGCGTGGGGCGGAGGGAGACGCCGCGGCAGCTGTAGTGCTTGCCTTCGAAGTCGACCCGTTCGCCGGTCCACAAACGGTTCACCAGGTCGAGGAATTCGTCGACCATCGCCGCCCTGGTCCGAAGATCCAGGTCCATCCCGAACGCGGTGAACTGGTCATCCGGGTGACCGAGGCCGACCCCAAGTACCAGGCGGCCCGAAGACAGCCGATCCAGTGTCACCGCCTGGCGCGCGAACGTCTCCGGCCGCAGCCGGGCCACCGCCGTGACCAGAGTCCCGAAGCGGATCCGCTCAGTCGCCAGGGCCACCGCCGTGAGTGCCACCATCGCATCGGCCGCGTCGTCGGACTCACCGAGTGCTTCCCGGACCGCGTCCGTGTGCGGGTGCAGCGGCAGCAATTCGTCCCAGATGAAGAATCCGTCCCATCCGGCCGCTTCAGCTGACCGCGCCAGCTCCACGAGTACACCTACGTCAGCGAAAGCACCTTGGTTCGGCAAGTAGATCCCGTGCAGCATGTGCCCTCCCTCGGGCCGACGCCGTTGACTGCAGCCTGCGGCCCGCCGGTCACACTGTCAACGACGCGTCGGCGGGCCTAGGCTGCGAGCATGGCGGGCATTGTGTTGCGGATCCGGCTCACGAGCGGTGACCACCTGGATGTCACCTACGAGGAGACTGCGGCGGCCGATGATGACGAGGTCGTCGAGCACGCTGTCGCAGCGCTTGCGGAGGATGCCGGCATGCTTCGGTGCAGACACGGCGATCGACTCCTCGTGCTCTACGCGCGAGGAGTCGCCGCCGTGGAGATCGCCCCACGAGGTGCGGTCCTGTAAACAGGGTCAGCGTTTCGGGTAGGCGGCGTCTACTTCTACCTCTACCAGCCAGCCGGTGACGGGGAGGTTCTCGATTTCGAGGGCGAAGCGGGAGGGGCGGGATTTGTTGACTACGAAGGGCTTGGCGGGTGGCGCCGTACCGAGTGGGACCGGGATGTAGCTGCCTGTGGTGAGGTCGGTGTTGGCGAAGTACTGACGGTAGGCGCGGTTCCACCCGGCGAAGTCGGCGGCGGTCGCGCCGGCGGGGTTCTGCAGGAAGACGCGCATGGTGTAGACGTCGGCGTACGACAGACCCGCCGCCTGCAGGTTCTCGCCGATCCGGCGCAGGACGTTGATGCCTTGGGCCTCGGTGATGGTGACGCCGGCGGGGAGGGTGCCGCCGGGGAAGACGACGCTGTCGACGTACGACGCTTCCGAGCCCGCGGGCGCGCCCGGGTTGAGGGCCGTCGGTCCGATCCCGCTGGTCTTGTAGACCGGGGTGTCCGCCCCGATCCCGACACCGCTGGCGATCATCGGGTTGGACTGACCCGCGGGCAGCGCCGGTACGACGGTGCCCGGCCGCGGCGGTTTCGGCCGGTCCCACCACCCCGCGGCGCCGGCGGTGAACGAGCACGAGGCGATCAGCACGACGACGAGCCCGATCAGCAGCCGGCGCCTCATCGGCTCGTCACCCGGCTGTGCAGGGCGGTCACGGTCGCCCGGGCGGACACGATCGCGCCGTGCTGCCAGGCGATGGTGTGGGACAGGTGGTCACCGGCGAAGTAGATGTTGCCGGTGGCATCGAGCAGCCGGGCGTAGATCCCGTCGGTCTGCGACGGCCAGCTCACCCACGACGCCTCGGAGTACTTGGTGCCGAGCCAGTTCACCGAGAAGGCCGCCTTGACGTCCTTGGTGTAGACATCACCGTGGATCTTGGCGCCCTGCATCAGTGCGCGTTCCAGCCGGGCGGCCGGTGTCAAAGCGCCGTACGCCGTGGCGTTGGCGCCGGTGTTGTAGTAGCCGATGACGGTGCCGCGTTCGCCGTGGAACCCGGTCGACGGGTACCAGGTGTTGACCGTGTCGAGATTGCTGTTGGTGATTCCGCCGTAGATCCGGTGGTCCTCCTCCCACCAGCGCCGGCCGTACTCGATGCCGATCTTGCCCGCGTTCGTCGGGCGGGCGTACTTCAGGGCCTCGATGATCGGGGCCGGCAGGTTGGACGGGACCTTGGCGGCCAGGTGCGGCGGCAACGTGCAGATGGCGTAGTCCGCGGTCAGCACCCGGGTCCGCGTCCCGGTCCGGTACGTGACCTGTACGCCGCTTGTCGTGTTCTGCAGACCGGTGACCTCGGCGCCGTACTTGATCTTCTCCCGGCCGATCGCCTTCTCGAAGGCGTACGGGATCCGGTCCATCCCACCGACGGGCTGGAACATCATCATGGCCTGATCCCAGCCGAACTCGAACGAGAAGTAGTTGCCGACCCCACTCGCGAACACGTCGCTCAGCGGGTACGGCGCTGCCGTCGTACCGCCTTCCAGCCCGGCGCCCGGTTCGACCGTGTAGCCGCGGCGGCCGTCAGTACCGGTGTAAGCGAAGCCGGTCGCCTTGTTCCCGATCGCACCGAAACTGCTGAGGAACCCGGTCAGCGCCTGCTTGTCGGCCGCCGTCAGGC